>NZ_JBFBAD010000021.1:0-100667 GCF_040682075.1 Actinoplanes sp. NPDC051411
GTCCGCCACGGTGAAGCCGCCCGGGTGGCTCAGCGAGGTGTTGGAGTAGCGGACCAGCGCGTAGTCGTTGCCCGGGAAGGGGGCGCCGCCGCCGGCCGCTGTGGGTCACGCGCTGATCGTGATGTGGTTCTCTACGGAGGTCACGCCCGGTGCCGACCACGCGGCCCGCTCGGCCTCGCGGCGCTCGGCCCAGGACCGGACGGTCCCGGTGAGCGTCACCCGGCTGCCGTCGACCTGCACCCGGATCCGTTCCGCGTCCAGCTCCGCGTCACGGACCAGCGCGTTCTCGATCCGTTTCGTCAGTTCCTCGGCCTTGGGCGCCGTGCGCGGCCGCACCGAGATGAGGTTACTGACGCCCTTGACGCCGCGCAGGGTGCGAACCATGCGCTCGGCCTCCCGGCGCTGATACTCCCATTCGACCTCGCCGCGCAGGGTGACCCAGCCGCCGGACACCGACACCTTGACGGCATCGTCCGGGATCAGCGAGTCGAGCGCGAGCGCGTTCGCGGCCGTTTCGGCGAGGTCGATGTCGCTGCGCTCGTGGGAAGCCGCGAGCCGTACCTCGATCTCGTTCACGACCGCGCGAACGCCGCGGACCCGCAGGGCTGCCTGCTCGGCGGCCCACTTCGTGGTGAAGGTGTCGACCCGTCCGGTCAATGTCGCGACGCCGTCCTTGACCGTGACGGCTACGTCGCTCGACGCCACTCTGGCATCCCACTCCAGTTCCAGCTGCACCTCTCGCCGGATCTCCTCGTCGCTGCCTGTAGCCACTGTGCTGGTCATACCGCTCCTCCAAAGTCTCGGCGGGCGCCACGTCGGACTCCGGGTGAGTCCGGATCGCCCGGGTGGGGTCAGTGCTGCTACGTCGGGTGCCTGCTTCTCGAGGCGGTCACGTTGACGCCGATGCCACCAGACGGTCGAAGTCCTTCGGCAGCTGGGCCATCGCGTCGGAAAACTCCTTGGGTCCCACCGTCTGCCGCAGCACCATCAGCACGGCGGCCACACCCCGCTCGGCGGTCGACCGGTCCACCCCGGCGTGCTCCGCCACCCGTTGGAGGAACTCCTCGTAAGAGAACGGGACGGCCGGCTCGGTGACCTTCACCAGGTATGGGCGCAGTTCGGCCGGGACCCGGTCGGCCAGATCCTCGGCCTCCCCACCGCTGATCCGGTCCGAGAGGGCGAGGAGGGTCCCCTCGGTGATCAGCAGCCCGGTGACCCTGGGCACCCCGGCCCGCTCGGCGACCTCGTCGATGAAGTTCAGTTCTGTCATACCGGATACCTCCGTATCGGTCGGTCCTCACCGTCGAGGCTGGCCGCCTTCCAGGTGAGACCGGCTCACCTGGAAGGAATGAACTGGTGAACGCCGGTCCCCGAACGCCGGCCAAGCGCGTACCGGGTCCGGCAAGCTGTCACCATGCAGTTCCTCAACGAAGTCACCGAGGACCTGGACGAGGCGCGGTCGATCATCGCTCGGCACTTCTACACCAACTTCGTCGACGCCGTCTCGACGCCACCGGGGTGGCGAGCGCGGTTCGGCATCGCCCCGGCCGGCCCGGTGACGCTGGGCGATCTGAACTTCGGCACCGACGTCCGGATGCGGTTCGGTGAGCTCGGCGCTTATCACGTCGACGTTCCGATGACCGGTGCCATGAGCTGGCACCAGGGCAACAGTCGTTCGCAGGAGGCGACCACGTCCACCGCGGCCGTTTTCCAGCCGGTCGGTGACACCACGCTGGAGCGGTGGAGCGGCGGCTGCCGTCTGCTCGCCGTCAAGATCGAGCGGCACGTACTGGAGAATCACCTGGCCGTCCTGCTGGACGCGCCGGTCAGCGGCCCGGTCCGATTCGCGCCGGCACTCGACCTGTCCGCCGGGGCCGGCGCCGGCTGGCTGAACCTGCTCCGGTTGGTCGTCACCGAGTCGGGCCGCAGCGGCGGCCTGCTGCATCACCCGGTGCTGGGTGCCCGGCTCCGCGAGAGTTTGATCACCGGGCTACTGCTGGCGGGCGACCACCCTTACCGCGACGCCTTGGACAGGCCTCGGCCCACACTGGCGGCGCCCAGGGCGGTCCGCAGGGCGGCCGAGATCATGCGAGCCGATCCGGGACGGCCCTTCACGATCACGGAACTGGCCCGAACCGTCGGTGTGAGCCCGCGGGCGCTGCAGCAAGGCTTCCAGCGCCATGTCGGAATGCCGCCGATGAGATATCTGCGCGAGTTGCGCCTGGGACTGGCACACGAACAGCTGACCGGGGCCGACCCGGCACTGACCTCGGTGGCCGAGATCGCCTACCGGGCCGGGTTCGCGCACCCGAGCCGGTTCGCCACCGCCTACCGCAACCGATACGGCCGGCCGCCGGGCGAAACGTTGCGACGTTGAACGTCGTCCTCACGAGATACGGAACCGGGCGACCAGCGAGGCGAGGTCCGTGGACATTCGCGCGAGGTCGGCGATGGCCTGCTGAGTTTCGACGAGATGTCCTCGGTGGCCCGCGCGGTTTCCTGGGCGAGGTCCTTCACCTCGGAGGCGACCACGGCGAAGCCCTTACCGGCGTCGCCGGCCCGGGCGGCTTCGATGGTGGCGTTGAGCGCGAGCAGATTGGTCTGCTCGGCGATCGAAGTGATCACCTTGACGACGTCGCCGATCTCGGCGGAGGACGTCCCCAGCTGGTTCATCGCGGCGGACGTGCTCGAGGCGAGCAGGACGGCCTCGCCGGCCACGCCGGCCGCCTTGCCGGCGTTCTCGGAGATCTCGCGGATCGAGGCACCCATCTGTTCGCTACCGGAGGAGACGGTTTCGACGCTGCGGGAGATCTGCTCGGCGGCGACCGAGACGGATTGGGCCTGGCTCGACGTCTGCCGAGCCGACTCCGCGATCTGAGCGGCCGTGCCGGTCATGTGCTCGGTGGCGCCGGCCCGCGCGGCCGCCGAGTCGTCGATGGCGACGATGGTCTGCCGCACGGCGGACATCGCGGTGTCCAGCGACCTGCCCATCCGGCCGGCCTCATCGCGTGAGGTCAGCCCGGTGGTGCGGCTCAGGTCCGACCCGGCGATCCCGTCACAGACGTCCTCGACCCTGGCCAGGGACCGCACGATACGGCGCGCGATCACGACACCCGCGGCCATCGCCGTCGCGACACCCAGGACCAGAATGATGATCGAGATGACTCGGCTGGACTCGTATCCCGATCTCGCCGCGGCCGCGTTGTCCGCAGCGTCCGCCGTTTCGGCCGCGCCGAGCTTTTCCAGATCGGCGTACATGGCGGTGATGGGCGGCAACGTCTCGGTGTCGCGAATCCTCACCCAGGCGGTCATGTCATGCCGTACGCCGGCGGGCAGCATCTTGTCCCGCACCACCGTGACGTAGGCCTGCCAATGTGTTTCCAGGTCGTCGATATCCGCCGGATTGCAGGCGGGAGAGCTGGCACGGTAAGCGGTCATCGCGGCCGTGAAGTCCTGCGTGTCGGTGGCGAACGCGGCACTGAACTTCGCGGCCGACGTCCGGTCGTGGGAGAGCGCTTGATTGGCGGCGTCCACACGGGCCTGTCCGACGGCGGCTCTGAGCTGACCGACGGCTTTGACACTGGCCACATTGCTGCGGTAGATCCGCTGCGCGGATTCGCTGCTGCCGCCCAGCGCGGACAGCCCGACGATCCCCACCAGGAGCGCCACCCCGGCGGCCACGGTGACGGCCGTGAGGACCTTGACGCTGACACTGAGATCGGCGAAGTGGAATCGACGCTGGCCGGTCATCTCCGAAGCGGACACCGTGGTCATGCGGTCTCCCTACATCCTCGCCGAGCAGCTTGGCCGGTGTTCGCCGCCTCGTGCGGGATCACCGGTTCACCGTAGGGCGCCGGCCGAAGCGGGATGACCGAGTCGGTCCCGTTGGATGCCGGACCGGCGGGATCAATGCGCTCTTCGGCTGACCGGCTTCGTTTTTGGGCCGTCGTCGCGCAGGGTGTGGCTGGGTGAGACCCCGTATCGGCCGCGGTACGCGGCGAACCGGCCGAGGTGCGCGAAGCCGGTCCGGTAGGCGATGCCGGCCACCGAAGCCGTGCCGGGATCCGAGCTCGCCAACTGGTCATGTGCGAGACCGAGGCGCAATTCGCGCAGGTACGTCATGGGCGGCGTACCGGTGTACCGGCGGAAGCTCTCCTGGAGCGAGCGGGAGCTGATCCCGGCGACGCGGGCCAGCTCAGCGACGGTGTAGGGCCGGCCCGGATCGGCCCGCGGACCGGCGCGTCGAGGAGGTCGGCGAGCTGGTTTTCCAGCGTGCGCCGATCTATCTTGACGGCGGGCAGGCGGCAGTCGCCGGTCCACCGCTCCAGGACCGTGTCGCCGAGGGGCTGAAACACGGCCGCGTTGCTCGTGGTCGCGGTCGGTCATGGCCTTGGTGCCAGTGCATGACGCCGCCGACCGGCACATCGACGTGGTAGGCGCCGAGCTCACCCAACCGCATCCGGATGTCGACACCGAAACTCAGGTCGCCCAACGTGAGTGGGTGAAGCCACGGCCGGGTCAGGACGACTGCCCGAGATTGGTGACCAGGTTGATCGCGACGGCGAGGATGCCCGTGCCGAAGGCGTACGACAGCAACGCGTGCCCGAGCGCGGCCCGGCGCACCGCGCTGTCGGTCGGTTCCGTCTCCGTCACGCCGAACGTCATGCCGACGGTGAACGCCATGTACGCGAAGTCGCTGTAGCACGGCGGCGCCTGCTGTTTGAAGTCGATGCCGCCGTCGGCATCGCGGTAGTAGATCCGGGCGTATTTGAAGGCGAATACCGTGTTGACCAGAACCCATGACAGGACGACGGCGACGACGCCGCAGATCACGGCGGCCACCGCGAGCGGGTCGTCACGGCCCGACGAGCGGATCAACGCTTCGGCTACTGCGGCCAGGCTGACGACGCAGGCGATCAGTACGGCCGTGTCGGTGGTGGACCGGGAGCGGCTCTCGGCTTCGGCCAGCCGTTTCGTTTCCCGCGGGCCCTGCTGCCAGCTGATGCGCCACACCGCGATGAGGATCAGGCCGGCGGCGACGATCCAGCAGACGAGAGCGCTGAGTTCCGGTGCGCCGAGCGCGGCGGTCACCGCCCCGGCCGCCACACCGGCGGCCAGGGACAGCAACATTCGCCGGATCGACAGCAGCCGCTCGGTGGGCACCGGCGTGACCGTACGACCGGGTTCGTCGATCATGGCGTGAGGATGACCTTCTCACAGTCGTCCTGCTTGTTCTTGAAGATCTCGTAGCCGTGCGGAGCCTGGTCGAGCGGCAGCCGGTGGGTGATGACCCGGGTCGGATCGATCTCACCGCGTTCGATCCGGTCGAGCAGCGGCCGCATGTATCGCTGCACGTGGCACTGGCCGGTGCGCAGGGTCAGCGACCGGTTCATCCACGCGCCGGCCGGGAACTTGTCGACGAACCCGCCGTACACACCGATGACCGACACCACGCCCCCGCTGCGGCACGCCATGATCGCCTGGCGCAGGGCGTGCGGCCGGTCGGTCTCCGAGCGGACCGCCTGCTTGAGCCGGTCGTAGGCGTGGATGTGCGCGGCGCCGTGCGTCGCCTCGAGCCCGACCGCGTCGATGCACTTGTCCGGGCCGCGTCCGCCGGTGAGCTCCAGGAGCCGCGAGCGTACGTCGACCTCGTCGAAGTTGATCGTCGTGTACCCGGCCTCCTCCGCCATGCGCAGCCGGTACGGCTCCTTGTCGATCGCGATCACCGTCGCCGCGCCGAGCACCCGGGCGCCGTCCATGGCGAACTGCCCCACCGGACCGGCACCCCAGACGGCGACGACGTCGGTGGGCTGGATGTCGCACATCTCCGCCCCCATGTAGCCGGTGGGCAGGATGTCGGACAGGAACAGCACCTGCTCGTCGGTCAGGTCGGACTCGATCTTCAGCGGGCCGACGTCGGCGAACGGCACCCGCGCGTACTGCGCCTGGCCGCCGGCGAACCCGCCGGTCAGATGG
This sequence comes from Actinoplanes sp. NPDC051411, assembly GCF_040682075.1. NCBI lineage: Bacteria > Bacillati > Actinomycetota > Actinomycetes > Micromonosporales > Micromonosporaceae > Actinoplanes > Actinoplanes sp. NPDC051411. The sequence goes on from NZ_JBFBAD010000021.1 coordinate 5,977, forward strand.
GAGTAGCCGAAGATCCCGGCGACCGGGTGGCCGAACATCTTCTCCGCGATGCCGGCGTTGGGATTGCTGTTCTCGCAGCAGGAATACAACTGCGCCGCGCAGGCGGCACAGGCGCCGCACGCGATCGGGAACGGCACGACGACCCGGTCGCCGACCCGCAGCCGGTCCGGGCCGACACCGGATCCGACCTCGACCACCTCGCCCATGAGCTCGTGCCCCATGACGTCGCCGTCCTGCATCGTCGGCACGTACCCGTCGAGCAGGTGCAGGTCCGATCCGCAGATGGCGGTCGCGGTGATCCGCACGATCGCGTCGCGGCTGTTCAGGATGCCCGGGTCCGGTACGTCGCGGACCTCGACCTGGTTGCGCCCGGCCCAGGTGTTCGCCCTCATGACGCCACCGCCTCGGCCCGCTCGGCGGCCGGCAGCGGCTGCGCCGGTCGCTGCGGGAACTCCGTGCGGGCCCGCTTGCCCCACGGCGCGCCGTCGGAACGCACCACCTCGCCGGTCTCCAGGACCTGCTTGAGCCGGCGCAGGTCGTCGTCGAGCTGTTGGTGCGGCTCCTCCCCGAAGTACTTCGCAACCGCCTTGCCCAGCTCGCCGCCGGGGATGTCGTAGACCAGGAGCACGTGCACCTCGGTGCTGACCCCGTCGGGTGCGGGCCGGAACCACACGGTGCCGGCGTTGGGTACGTCCGCGGTGTCGACGGAACGCCAGCCGAGTTTCTCGTCCGGTACGTCGTCGATGATCTCAGCGTCCCATCGCACCGTACGGCCGAACGGCGCCGATGCCTGCCAGTGGCTGGTGCGCTCGTCGACGGCGTGAACTTCGTCCAGGTGGGCCATGAACGTGGGCAGGGTCTCGAGCCGGCGCCAGAACGTGTATACGTCAGACACCGGCTTGCGGATGGTCGTCGCAGCGGTCAGATCCATTTCCTCCTCCTCCCGAAACGTGTGCGTTTCGGGTGGGTTCCCGCTGCTCGAGGGCTAAACGGCGAAACCGGAACTTGCGCTCATTCCTCGGTGAGGTGGCGCTGCTGGAGGGTGTAGAGCAGGGCGAACGACGGGCCGACCAGGGCGATCGCCACGGCGACGATCACGATCAGGGCGACCTGGGTCGAGTGCGGGGCGGCCACGTCGGTGATGCGGGCGTGGGTGCCGAGCAGGTAGGGGTATTGGGCGACGCCCCAGCCGACGACCAGGGCCGCCACTGCCAGCCCGGCCAGCAGGCGTACCAGGCGGGCGGAGACGCGGCGCAGCAGCACCAGGGCCAGCAGGCCCGCGACCAGGCTGACCAGGGCGACCGGCAGGGCCGGGCCGAGCAGGCGGTCGAAGATGCGCCGGGCATCGAGGCGGAGCACCACGATGCCCGCGATCGACAGAACCCCGGTGGTCCAGGCGGCGATCCACGCCCGCTTGCGGAAGTACGCCGTGAGCGCGGCCGGAGCGTCGGCGGTGAGCAGAACGGCGGCCAGGTAGGCGCAGACCGCTACCGCCAGCACGCCGCCGAGCAGCGAGGTCGGATTGATCCACGACGTGACGGCCGGGCCCGGGACCCGGCCGGAGGCGAGCGCGCCCGCGACCGTACCGAAGAAGAAGGGAGTGACCACCGACGAGGCGGCGAAAGCCGCGCCGGCCAGCCGTTGGTGGGATGTGGCCTGGACGGCTTTGCGGAACGCGAAGCCGCTGCCGCGCAGCACGATGCCGAGGGCGGCCAGGCCGAGCGGCAGGTAGAGGGTGCGCATGACGTCGGCGAACGTGGCTGGGAAGCCGGTCCAGAAGACGACCAGGCAGTAGATCAGCCAGGTGTGGTTGGCCTCCCAGACCGGGCCGAGGGAGTGGTCGATGACCGCGCGGGGGCCGCGGCCGCGTTCGGCGCCGCCGGCCGTCAGGTCCCAGAAGCCGGCACCGAAGTCGGCGCCGGCGAAGACGGCGTAGCAGAGCACGCCGAGCATGAGGGCGATCGCGACGGCGGTGCTCATGACCGCGGCCCGTACGGCACGGGTGTCGACCAGCGCCGGCGCATGCCCTTGAGGACGAAGACCGCCGCCGCGCCGACCGCGAGATAGATGATCAGGGCGCCGGTGAAGAACCACCAGACGTTGCCCGAGGTCGTCACGGCGTCGCGGGTGAGCAGGAGCCCGTGGACCGTCCACGGTTGACGGCCGACCTCGGTGACCACCCAACCGCATTCCAGGCAGACGACCGAGAGTGCGCCGGCCACCGCGCACGCCCGCAGGAACCACTTCGTGCGGGGCAGATCTCGCCGGAACCACCAGTGCAGCGCGAACCACAGCGCGAGCGCCAGCAGCGCGAACCCGATGCCGACCATCGCGTCGAACGACAGGTGGACGGTGTTGACCAGCCGGTCGGCCGGGCGGACGTCGACCGGGATCGCGTCCAGCCCGTCGATCTTCGTGCCGGGGCTGAAGCCGGCGAGCAGCGAAGCGCCGTCCGGGATCTTCAGCCCGGCCTTCACCTGACCGTCGATCAGCACGCCGCCGAGCGTCTCGGGCACGTTGGTGGACGTGTGCGGCAGCGCCTCGATCGCGGCGAACTTGGCCGGCTCCCGGTCGAAGACCGCCCGCGCGGCCACGTCGCCGACATAGATCTGGATCGGCATCGCCACCGCGGCGGTCCAGAAGGCGATCAGGAAACCGAGCCGGTGGTACGCGTCCCGCCGCCCTTTGCGCATGCCGGTCGCGTACACACCGGCGACCACGAAGCCGGCCACCACGTAGGCGGCGAGGAACATGTGGATCGCCTCGTACCAGAAGGCGCCGTTGAAGAACACCCGCCACGGGTCGACGTCGACGACCTGGCCGGAGTGGTCCAGAGTGATGCCGGCCGGCTGGTTCATCCAGGCGTTGGCCGCGACCACCGACAGTGTGCCGCCGAGCCCGGCGACGGTGACCGGCACGCCGGACCAGAAGTGGGCCCACGGGCTCAGCCGCTTCCAGCCGTAGATGTAGATCGCGACGAAGATCGCCTCGAGGAAGAAGAAGATGCCCTCGACCCCGAAGGGCAGCCCGTAGGCGGCGCCGTAGCGGCCCATCAGCCCGGGCCAGAGCAGCCCCAGTTCGAACGAGAGCACGGTGCCGGAGACCGCGCCGACCGCGAACAGCACCGCCGCCACCTTGGACCAGCGCTCGGCCAGCAGCAGCGCGGTCGCGTCACCGCGGCGCAGGCCTCGGTAGTTGGCGATCAGCATGAGGAAGGTGAAGGCCACCCCGAACGGCACCAGGATGATGTGGAAGCCGAGTGTGAAGGCCATCTGTTCGCGGGCGGGCAGCACTTGTGCCGGATCAGGCATGATGCGCCCCTACCCCCGAACCCCCGAGGTAACCGTTCATAGGCGGATCCATCGATAGCCGCGTCCGTTGATCTCGAGAGCGGCCAGATCGACGTCCCGGCCGTAGTCGGCGTCGGCGAGGATATTGAGCGGCTTGTGGCGGTTACCACGCTGGCTGCCGAGGTCGATGCGGCACGGACGGTCGGCGAGGTTGTGGACGAAGAGCATGCCCGAGTCGGGGAGATCCGCGCGATGCACCAGCACCGCACCGGGCCCGGAGTCGATGACCGTGTGTTCGCCCGAGCCGATCTCGGGACACTCGCGCAGGGAATGCAGGATCCGCTCGAACCAGACCAGCAGGCTGTGTTCGTCGCGGCGCTGGTCGGTCACGTTGACCTTCGACGAGGCGAACGGGCCGAAATCGATGACCGGGCAGATCAGGTCATCGGGCGCGGCGGTGGAGAAGCCCGCGTTCTCGGTGTCGTCCCACTGCATCGGGGTCCGGATGGCGTTGCGTTCCGGCAGTCGCAGGTCCTCGCCCATGCCGATCTCGTCGCCGTACCGGATGACCGGGGTGCCGGGCATCGTGAACTGCAGGCTGTAGGCCAGCTCCAGCCACCGGCGATCACCGCCGAGCATGGGAGCCAACCGGCGGCGGATACCGCGCCCGTACACCTGCATGTCAGCCTCCGGGCCGAAGACGGCCATGACGTCCGCCCGTTCCGCGTCCGACAGCCGGCCAAGATCGACCTCGTCGTGGTTGCGCAGGAAGGTCGCCCACTGCGCGTGTTTCGGCAGAGAGGGCAGCGCCGCCAAGGTCTGCCGGATCGGCGTGGCGTCCTCTCTGGCCAGCGACAGCATCAACGCCTGATTCAGCCGGAACGCGAACAGCATCGTCGTCCGGCTCGCCGAACCGTCGGCCTGCCCCACATATTCGATCAATTCGTCGTTGGCGACGTTGGCCTCGGCCAGCAGCACGGCGTCGCCGCTCCGCCAGGACACGCTCTCCCGCAGGTCGCGCAGGAAAGTGTAGTCGCGCCGCCCCCGCTCGCCGGACTCGATGACGAACGGCGCGGCGTCAAGGCGGAACCCGGACACGCCGAGCCGCAGCCAGAACTCGGCGATCTTGTAGATCTCGCTGCGCACCGCCGGATGATCGGTGTTCAGATCCGGCTCATGCCGGTAGAAGCGATGCCGGTACCAGGCTCCCGCGCAACGATCGAAGGTCCACGTCTCCACCTCGACGCCCGGAAAAACCTGGCCCTCGTACCGATCCGGCGGTTCGGTGTCGGACCACACGTACCAGGGACGGTACGCCGAGCCCGGGTCCCGCCGGGCGGCGTGGAACCAGGGGTGCTCGTCGCTGGTGTGGTTGACCACCAGATCGAGCATCACCCGGATACCCCGCTCGTCGGCCTCATTGAGAAAAGCCGCGAAATCCCCGAGGCTGCCCAACCGTGGATCCACGGCGTAGTAATCGGTGATGTCGTACCCGCCGTCGAGGCGAGGCGACGGGTGAATCGGATTGAGCCACAGCGTACTCACCCCCAACCGGCACAGATAGTCCAACCGCGCCGTCAGCCCCGGCAGATCCCCGACACCGTCACCGTCGGAATCCTGGAACAGCCGCACATCCACCGAATAGATAACCGCGTTGCGGTACCACCGCCCGGCCACCTCTACGAACTCAGCAATTCGTCGTAGAGGCCGAGGATCTCCAGAACCCGCCGGGGTATGCCGCTGACGTAGGCGACGTTCATCGCTACCCCTCGCTGGTCCGCCCGGCGCCTCGCGCCCAGCAGGACCCCGGCACATCTGACATCCATGAATCGCAGGTCGCTGAGGTCGACGACGACGGAGCGCACGCCCCGCTCCTCGACCGCGGCCATCAGGGTTTCCTCGACAACGCCGGCGCAGTCGCAGTCGATCTCCCCGCTGAGGACGACCCGCGCGGCCGGGCCGCGGACGCTCCGATCCAGCCGATGCGCCGGGGCGGCCCGGCTCTCGCCGCCATACCCGTCCCGGCTCTCCGTCGGTTCGTCAATCGGCTGCATCACCCCATGTCATCAACGTCGCGGCAGACAGTCCATTGGCGAAACCACCGATCTCGCCGGCGGCCCGGCCGATAGCGGATGCGTCGGTCCGGCATGACCATCGGCATTGTTCGTTGCCGCGACCACGCGTCCGGGCCGAGAGCACCGGCGGTCGATCTTCGTAACTATGCTGGGCCGGTGCTCATCGCTTCCCGCGGTGGCCGGCCGCTGACCACGGTCACCGACGGCGCGGCCTACCTCCAACTGCTGGCGCTGTCCGGCGTCGGCACCGTCCTGATCGTCCGGGCCTTCCTGGGCCTGGCCGGCTATCCACAGGTGGGCGGCGCCTCCCTGCACATCGCGCACGTCCTGTGGGGCGGCCTGCTCATGCTCGCCGGCCTGCTGTGTGCCCTGCTCCTCGCCGGTGTCGGCGCGCGGGCCGCCACGGCCGTTCTGGGTGGGGTGGGCCTGGGCCTGTTCGTCGACGAGGTGGGCAAATTCATCACCCGGCGCAACGACTACTTCTACCGCCCCGCCGCGGCCATCATCTATCTCGTCTTCGCCGCGCTGCTGGTGTCCGCCTCCCAGCTGCGCCGGCGGCGGGCGGTCGAGGACCGGCACCGTCTGGCGACCGCCGCGCAATTGGCGTCCGCCGGGGTGACCTCGGGGCTGACCAGCCGGCAGCGGCGCGCGGCGGAAGAGTTGCTGGACGGGCAGGAGGGGGAGGCGGCCGAGGCCGTGCGCGGGCTGCTCTCCGCCGCGCCGCACCGCGCGCACTCACAACGGATGCAGGACCTGTTCGACCGGACGGAGGCGGTGGCGCGACGGCTGCTCGACGGGCGCTGGTTCACCCCGGCGGTCCTGGGCCTGTTCATCGTCTCGCGGGTGGTGGTCGCGGTGGTGTTCGTGAGCCAGGCGCTGTCCCTGGCGACCGGCCACGACCTGAGCTCCGGTGCCGAACCCGGTGCGATCACCGGCGGGGCCGTGTCCCGCAGCGTCGCCCTGGCGTTCGTGGTGGCCGGGCTCCTGCGCTGGCGGGCCGACAAGCGCGCGGCGTACGGCTGGTTCCGGGTCGCGGTGCTGATCGAGCTGCTGGTGAGCCAGATCTTCAACTTCACCGACAGTCAGTTCGCCGCGGTCGGCGAGCTGCCGTTCAACCTGCTGGTCCTCGCGGTATTGAGCTACCGGCTGCGCCGGCCGGCCATCTGACCGGGCGGGCGCTTCATTTCGGGCAACGAGCTGTTTGGGCGGCCCGACCGGGGGTAGCCGTCCGCCTCACAGTGATACACGAGGCGTCCCGGGAGGTTCCTCAATGCAGGCGATGGTTTATCGCGGCCCCTACCGCGTACGGGTGGAGGAGAAGGACCGCCCGGTGATCGAGCACCCGAACGACGCGATCGTGCGGGTCACCCGGGCCGCCATCTGCGGCTCGGACCTGCACCTCTATCACGGGATGATGCCGGACACCCGGGTCGGGATGACGTTCGGGCACGAGTTCGTGGGCCAGGTCGAGGAGGTCGGGCCGTCGGTCGAGCGGCTGCGGCCGGGTGACCGGGTGATGGTGCCGTTCAACATCTTCTGCGGCACGTGTTTCTTCTGCGCCCGGGGGATGTACTCCAACTGCCACAACGTCAACCCGAACGCCACCGCGGTCGGCGGCATCTACGGGTACTCGCACACCACCGGCGGCTACGACGGCGGTCAGGCCGAATATGTCCGGGTGCCGTTCGCCGACGTCGGCCCCAGTGTCATCCCGGACTGGCTGGACGAGGACGACGCCGTGCTGCTGACCGACGCGCTGGCCACCGGCTACTTCGGCGCCCAGCTGGGCGACATCAAGGAAGGCGACGTGGTGGTCGTCTTCGGGGCCGGCCCGGTCGGTCTCTATGCCGCGAAGTCGGCCTGGCTGATGGGGGCCGGCCGCGTCATAGTGATCGACCACCTCGACTACCGGCTGGCCAAGGCGGCGGAGTTCGCCCACGCCGAGACGATCAACTTCACCGACCACGACGACATCGTCGTGCACATGAAGAAGATCACCGACCACCTCGGTACCGATGTCGCGATCGACGCGGTGGGCGCGGAGGCCGACGGCAATCTGATCCAGCACGTGACGGCGGCCAAGCTGAAGCTGCAGGGAGGTTCACCGGTGGCCCTGAACTGGGCCATCGACTCGGTCCGTAAGGGCGGCACGATCTCGGTGATGGGCGCCTACGGGCCGATGTTCAGCGCGGTGAAGTTCGGCGACGCCATGAACAAGGGGCTCACCCTGCGCATGAACCAGTGCCCGGTCAAACGGCAGTGGCCGCGGCTGTTCGAGCACATCCGCGCCGGCTATCTCAAGCCGAGCGACATCGTCACCCATCGGATCCCGCTCGAGCACATCGCCGAGGCCTACCACATGTTCTCGGCCAAGCTCGACGGTTGCATCAAGCCGATCATCGTCCCGAACGCCGCGTGAGGAAGACATCATGGCCTACACACCGGAGAAGCCGAAGCTGACCGAGACCAGCGACGAGTTGCGCGCCCGCATCCCGGGCTGGGGCGCCGACCTGGATCCCAAGGACCGGCCCGCGGTGCCCCGGGAGCGTTTCGACCCGCAGTTCGGCGGGGCGCACTGGGAGTTCCCGGAGCGGCAACCCGAGCGATGGCCCCGGGAACGGTCGATCGAGCACAAGTTCCTCACCCCGGTCTTCGGAACGTCCTGCCCGCCGCGCGGCCTTTCCGGGAAGATCCGCCGGTTCGCGTACGCGAAGTACAGCGAGGGCCGAGCCGCCCATTGGCTTCTGCTGCTCGGGGCGGACCGGGTGGACGTGCTGGAAAGCCGGTTGCGCGGTCTCGTGAGCGGACGTCCGGACCGCCTGATCGCCGAGACCGGCATCCGGGCCGAGCGGAATGCGAGCCGGGGACCACATCGGACCGACCGGATCCATCAGGCGTTCGATCCGCTCGTCGTGGCCGCGCCGTGGCTGCTGGGAGCGGCGATCACCTATGCCGTGATCCGCCGCGTGACCCGCTGACCGGCGATGATCACGGGGGCCTGGTGCGAGGCCGCGCCTTCGGAAAGTGGTCGCCTCAGTTGGGGCCGACCGGACCGGTGAAGTCGGTGCGCAGGGCACGGCCCTCGGCGCTGTCCGGGTCGGGGTCGTGGTCGTCGGGCGCGGCCGGTGGACGTTCGATGCCCGCGTCGTTGCCGGTCCGGTCGTCCATCTGACCCTCGTTCGACGACGTGGCCACCGCCTGCACCAGTTCCTCCAGCGGAAGCCTGTGCTCGTCGCGCCACTGGCCGTCGTCGTCACCCGCGGGTGGTCTCGAGTCGGTTGTCATGGCGCTCGGCTACCCGGACCGGGCCGGGACAAACCACGTTTCCCGGCCTCGTCCGGGGGTAGCCCGACCGCCATGCGTGAAGACGAGTTTCCCCATCCCGTGTCCGATCCGGAGGCCGAAGGGCTGCCCGGCACCGCCGACGACGACTCGTCGGCCTGGGACGACGTCGACTCGCCGCGGGTGGCCGACGGCCCCGAGCCGGGAATCCTGCCGCGCGACCGCGAGGACGGGCCGCTGGCGATCGACCGGTACGGTACGACCCCGGAGGAGCAGCGCGTCGGCGAGTCGCTCGACCGCAAGCTCGACCGGGAGGTGCCCGACCCGGCGCTCGAGGGGGCCGCCCCGCGCCCGGACACGGTGCCGTCGCCGATCGCGGCCGAGGCGTTCGACCCGGATCCGTCCGACGACGGCCTGGACCTGGTCGATCAGGGCACCGGGCTGGAGGACGAGGACCCGGTCGACCCTCATCTCGACTCCAAGGTCTCGATGTACGACACCGGCACCGGGGCGGGTGGAGGCACGGTGGGCCGCCTGGTCGAACCGGACGAAGGACTGGGCCCGGACAATGAGCGCGACGCCGTGGCCACCGACGTGGGCGCCTCGGGCGGCGGCGCGAGCGCCGAGGAACTCGCCATGCACCAGCTCCCGGGGGATTAGGCCGCGCATCCGGCTCGCGCCGACCGGGGCGCCGCGGCGTGCGCGGCCCCGGTGAGACGCGCCGGCGGATCAGGTGATCGGTGGCAGGTGCTGAGGGTGGTCCGGCACGTCGCGGAAGAGATCGCCGCGGGCGGCCAGCCGGGGGAGGATCGTACGAATCGTGAAGCCGTCCGGTCGCAGCGACGGGTCGTCGAGCTCGTCCCAGTCGATCGGGGCCGAGACCGGTGCGCCGGGGGCCGGGCGCGGGCTGTACGGGGCGACCAGCGTCTTGTTGATCGCGTTCTGGGTGTAGTCGAGGCGGGCGCGGCCGCCCCGGTCGCTGCCATACCACTTCCAGCTCACGAGGTCGGGCAGCACGGCCCCGACCGTACGGGAAAGGCGTTGCACCCAGGCGCGAGTTTCGTCGAAACCGTAACCACCGATGATCGGAATCCAGATCTGGATGCCGCGGCGTCCGGTGACCTTCGCGCGGGCCGTGACCCCGAGGTGCTCGAACGCGGCCCGGTGCAGCCGGGCCAGCGTGAGGATGTCCTCCCACGGGGTCGAGGTGCCCGGGTCGAGGTCGATCAGCGCGTAGCTCGGGCAGTGCGGGGCCGCCGTGGGTGAGGTCCACGGGTGCCATTCGAGGCCGCCGAAGTTGGCCGCCCAGACCAGCGCGGCCGGCTCGTCGACCACCAGATAGGTCTTCGTCTCGCCGGGGTCGGCCTCCGGATTGTCCCAGCGGGGCAGCCAGGGCGGGGCGTGGTCGGGCACCTCCTTCTGCCAGAAACCCTTGGCCGTCGCGCCGTCGGGATAGCGGTGCAGGTTGAGGGCCCGGCCGGACAGGTAGGGGACCAGGGTCGGCGCGATCGCCTCGGTGTACCGCAGAAACTCGCGCTTGGTGATCGGCTCCTCGCCGGCCCGGCCCGGGAACAGCACCTTGTCGAGGTTCGTGACCCGCACCCGGCGCCCGGCGACCTCCCAGTCCTCAGGCATACGCGCGGGATACCCGGACGGCCGAATTACTACCGTGTAGTTCTCGAGGCTGCGCCGTCGAAATCGGCCTCGTCTTTTTGGCGCGCTTGCTTGGTGTGAGTTCTCAGTGGAACTGGTCCGGTCTCAATGAATCTGCTCCGTCCAGCGGCCTGCGAGGCCCGGTGGCGCGGCTAGCCCCAGCGTCGGGTGCCGGGGATGCGTGGTAGCTCACGCCTCATTCGGTGGGATTGGCCGTTGCCATGGTCGGAGGCTCGGGTGGGTCCGCGGCCGGGAGTAAGACGGTGATGCTGGTGCCGTCTGCGGGGTGTTTGCAGCCGGTCGGGAAGTTGTCGCCGGTGCGGTGGTGGGCGCCGTTCGCGCAGAGCCGTAGCTCGCCGTGCTGGGCGGTGATGATGGCGTCGACGACGGCGAGGCCAAGGCCGGTGCCCGGGGTGCTGCGGGCTGTGTCGGCGCGGGTGAATCGGGCGGTGGCGTGGGTGAGGAAGTCGGGGTCCATGCCGGGTCCGTTGTCGTGGATGCGCAGGTAGGCGGCGTTGCCGGTGCGGCCGGTGGTGATGGTGATGGGTGGGCGGCCGCGGCGGGTGGCGTTGTCGAGCAGGTTGGTGACGACTTGCCGTAGCCGGGTGGTGTCGCCGAGCGCCACGGCCGGTCCGTGATGTTGTGCGTGGGTGTGTGGGTAGCGGGCGGCGGCGTCGGTGGCCAGCGCGCCCAGGTCGACGGTGTCGCCGGGTGCGGGCGGAGGCTGGACGCCGACGGTGAGCAGGGTGTCGGCGAGCTCGCGTAGCCGTTCGGCGTCGCCGGCGACGTTGCGCAGCGTCTCCTCGAGTTCGGCGGTGCTGCGCGGGCGGCGCAGGGCCAGTTCGATTTCGGTGCTGATTAGGGTGAGGGGTGTGCGTAGTTCGTGGCTGGTGTCGTGCACGATCTGCCGTTCCCGGTCAAGGGCACCCTCGAGCGCGGCGAGCATCTGGTTCAGGGTCCGGCCGAGGCGGGTGATCTCGTCGTCGGTGCGCTGCGGGACAGCCAGCCGCAGCCCGGTGGCGCCGCCGGCGATGCGGGCGGCCTCGGTGCGGTAGCGCTCGACGGGGGCGAGCGCGGCCTGGGTGAGCCGGTAGCCGACCAGCGACGCGATCGCGAGGGCGGCGAGGTTGGCCAGAGCGAGCTGGCCGATCAGTTCCCGCAGGGCTTCGTCGCGCTGGTCACGGCGCAGAGCAACGACGGCGACCGAGGCCGGCCCGCTGGTGGGGTGCACCGGGACGGCATACAGGCGCAGGGTGTCGGCGCGGATGGGAAACAACGGACCGCGATCGGCGCGAACCGAGGTCGTGCGGGCGGTGGCGAGCTGAGCGCCGCTGAGCAGTGAGGCGCCCCGGAGCCCGGTGCTGGCGGCCACCGCATGGTTCGCGGCGTCCAGCAGCTGGTATTCGGTGCCGGTGGTGACCGTGGGCGGGCCGCCGCGGCTGACCGAGCTGGTCAGCTGGCCGGCCTGGGCAGCGAGGTCCTCGTTGAGGCGTAGATCGAGGGCATAGCGCACACGTAGGTAGACGAACGCGCCGGCCCCGGTGAGGACGATCAGCATAGCGGTGGCGAACCCGGCGATGAGCCGGACCCGCAGCGGCAGACGGCGTAGCCCGTGAGGGCGGCCGGGAGCGGTCATGGGGTCAGCCGCCGTCGGGTTCGAGGCGGTAGCCGGCTCCGCGCAGGGTGGTGATGGCGTGCCGGGCGAACGGTTTGTCGACTTTGGCGCGCACGCTGGCGATGTAGACGTCGATGACGTTGGAGCGCAGGTCGGTCTCGCCGTCCCAGACCTCGTTCAGGATCTCGTAGCGGGTGACGCACTGCCCGGCGCGGGCCATGAGCAGGGCGAGGATGTCGAATTCGCGGGCGGACAGCTCGATGGCGGTGTCGCCGCGCCAGACTTGCCGGGCGCCCGGGTTCAGGCGCAGGTCACCGGTCTGCAGCACGGTGTCGGCCTGATCGGTGGTGCGCCGGTGCAGGGCCCGCAGCCGGGCGAGCAGTTCGTCGAAGGAGAACGGTTTGCTCAGATAGTCGTCCGCGCCCGCATCCAGCCCGGCGACCCGATCGGGGACCGCGTCGCGGGCGGTGAGCATGAGCACCGGCACGCGCAGGCCCCGCTCACGCAGCTTGCGGCAGACGGTGAGTCCGTCCAGGCCGGGCAGCATCACGTCGAGCACCACCGCGTCGTACTGCTCGACGGTCGCGGCCAGGAGCCCGTCACCGCCGTTGTGTCGCACATCGGTGGTATGGCCGGCCTCGAGCAGGCCCCGCGCGAGCAGGCCGGCCAGCCGTGGCTCGTCCTCGACGACCAACACCCGCATGAAACCTCCCTGCCTACCTCGTCAACTGTGTCGCCGGTCAGTGCATCATGCCTGCTTGTGGGCTTCACGTTCCTTTCACGGTCGGCTCCTACGGTGGACAAAACACGGTGAGATGAGGAGCCGGCTTGGACGGGTTGTGGTTGCTGACGTTCAACCGGTTCGCGCGCCGGCTGCCGGCCGGGCCCGCCGCACCCACAGCGGTGGCGTGCGTAGACCGGCCGACACCGCCGGTAGGCCATCAGCGATGATCACCCTGGGTCTCTCGCTGTCCGCGCTGGCGACCCGGTACGGATATCTCGGCGTGGCGCTGACCGTGTTCGTGGAAGGCTTCGGTGTTCCCGCCCCGGGCGAGACCGCGATCATCGCCGGCGCCGGGGCGGCCGGGCACGGCCGGCTCAACATCGTCGTGGTCGCGCTCGTCGCGTTCGCGGCTGCGGTGTGCGGCGACAGCATCGGTTATCTGATCGGCCGGGCCGGTGGGCGCCCGCTAGTGCTGCGCTACGGCCGCCTCGTCCGGCTGACGCCGCAGCGCTTCGCCCGGGTGGAGGCGTTCATGCACCGGCATGGCGCGAAGGTCGTCGCGGCTGCCCGTTTCGTGGAAGGACTGCGCCAGCTCAACGGCCTCGTAGCCGGCGCTCCTGGCATGTCCTGGCCTCGATTCGTGCTGTTCAACGCCATAGGCGCCGCCCTGTGGGTCGGAGTCTGGTCGACCCTCGGCTACGTCGCGGGCGACCACTGGAACGCCATCACCGCCGTTGTGCACCGCTACGAGCCGTACGTGTTCGCCGGCATCCTGATAGCCGGGCTCGCCCTGATCTGGTGGCGGCTGCGCCATCATCGCCGTCCGACCAGCCAGTTGCCCCAGGACGATCCGCGGCTCTGACCTGCACGCACGGGGATGCGAGGATGAACGACATGCCACCCGCCGATCGAGGGCCACGCTGCGGCGGCGCCCGGCCCGGCCGCCGGCCCAGCCCGTGGTGGTCTCGCCGGTGAACGAACCGGTGGTCTCACGGCGGCGGATGTGGCCGTTGTACGCGGCCGGGTTCACGACCGCGTTCGGCGCCCACGCGATCGCCGCCAACCTCGGCGGCCTCGCTCCCGGGGCGGTCACCTCCCTGCTCGTGCTCGGCGGTCTGCTCGCGTTGTACGACGGTGCCGAAGTCCTGTTGAAGCCGGTCTTCGGCGCCCTGGCCGACCGGATCGGTGCCCGTCCGGTGCTGCTCGGCGGGCTCGTCGCGTTCGCGCTGGCCTCGGCGGTGTACGCAGTCGCCGACAGCCCTGGCTGGCTGTGGGCCGCCCGGCTCGGGCAGGGCGCCGCCGCGTCCGCGTTCTCCCCGGCGGCGTCCGCGATGGTGGCCCGGCTGAACCCGGCCGCCCGACGCGGCCGGGCGTTCGGCTCGTACGGCTTCTTCAAGTCCCTCGGCTACACCTTCGGCCCGCTCCTGGGTGGCTTACTCGTCTGGGCCGGCGGCCTGCGCCTGCTGTTCGTCGTGCTCGCCGTGCTCGCCGCCTCGGTCGCGGCCGCGGCGCTGCAGGTGCCGGTCGTGCCGCCGCTGCCCAAGACCCGGCAGACCGTGCTCGACCTGGCTCGCCGGCTCACCGACCCGGTCTTCCTCGGCCCGACGGCCGCTCTGGCCGCGGCCACCGCGGCGCTGTCGGTCGGCGTGGGTTTCCTGCCCGTCTCCGGACGCGCGGCCGGGCTGGGCCCGATCGCTACGGGCGCCGCTGTGTCCGTGTTAGCGGCCTGCGCCGCGCTGGTGCAGCCGCGCGCCGGACGGGCGCTGGACGAGGGCCGGATCACCACTCGCACCGGACTCACCGTGGGATTGGCGGTCACCGCGGCGGGGCTGGGCGCGGCGATGCTGCCCGGTCTGGCCGGCGTTCTCGCGGCGGCGGCGGTGATCGGCGCGGGCACCGGACTGATCACGCCGCTCGGCTTCGCGGCGCTGGCGGCGAGCACACCGGCGGAGCGCATCGGTCAGACCATGGGCGCGGCCGAGCTGGGCCGCGAGCTTGGTGATGCCGGAGGGCCGCTGCTGGTGGCAGCGGTGGCGTCGCTGGCCGGTCTGGCGTACGGCTTCGGCGCCCTCGCGATTTTGATCGCTGCGGGCACCGCCCTGGCCGTCGCCCGCCGCCGGATCACCGCCTCGAACCCCTCGAGCTGATACCGCGGCCCGGTTCGGGTGGGTGACGGCTTCATGTGCCTTTCATGGCCGATCTTTAGCTTGGCTGCTCATGAACGATGTGCTGGCGGTCGACGCGGTCGGCCTCACGAAAACCTACGGCGCGCTCACCGCGGTCGACCGGCTCAGTCTTCAGGTCGCCCAGGGTGAGGTGTACGGGGTGCTCGGCCCGAACGGGGCCGGCAAGACCACCTTTCTACGGATGCTGTTCGGGCTGATCCGGCCCGACTCGGGCACCCTGCGCATCCTCGGCCGCACCTGGCAGCGCGACGGCGTGCGGGCGCTGGACGGCGTCGCCGGGTTCATCGAGAGCCCGAAGTTCTACCCCGGCCTGACCGGTCGCAAGAACCTGCAGTTGCTGGCCGGGCTCGATGGCGGGGCCAGCCGGACCCGGATCGACGAGGTTCTGGAGACCGTCGACCTGCGTGAGCGGGCCAGTGACAAGGTGGGTGGCTACTCGTTTGGTATGCGCCAGCGTCTCGGTGTGGCCGCCTCTTTGCTGCGCGACCCGCGGTTGCTGGTGCTCGACGAGCCGGCCAACGGCCTCGACCCGGCCGGCATCCGCGACATGCGCGCCCTGGTCAAGCGCCTCGCCGCCAGCGGGCTGACCGTGCTGCTGTCCAGCCATGACATGGGCGAGGTCGAGGAGATCTGCGATGACGTCACGATCATGCGTACCGGCGCCGTGGTCTACCACGGCTCCATCGCCGCGCTGCGCGCGAAGGCACCGGAGCAGGCCCACGAGATCCAGACCACCGACGACGACCGGGTCGCGCTGCTCGCCGCGGGGCGCCGGCTCGAGGTCACCCGGATCGGCGACGGCCTGGGCGTGCGTGGCCCTCAGCTCGAGACCGACGCGCTGGTCGCCGAGGTGATCGGTGAAGGCATCGCGCTACGCACCCTGGCGCGCCGGGAGACACCGCTCGAGGCGCTGTTCTTCATGCTCACCGAACCGGGCACCGACGCGCCCGCCCACGAACTCGTCACCACCGGAGCCGCCCGATGACGCTGACCACCACACCCGAACGCGCCCGCACCGCGTCCGCGGCCACCACGGCCCGGCGGCCTGGCCTGGGCGCCGCTCTGCGCTGGGAAATCGTCAAGCTCGCCGCCCAGATCCGCAGCCGGGCCCTGCTCGCCGCCGCCCTGATCATCCCCATCGCCGTGGTCCTCGTGCTCAACGGCCAGGAGCAGCCGCCGTCGGACACGATTTACGGCAAGCTCATCCATCTGAGCGGGTACGCGATGCCGCTGCTCATGCTGGCCTTCGCCGCTCAATGGGTGTTGCCGCTGCTCGCCGCGGTCGTGGCCGGCGACATCTTCGCCATGGAGGACCAGCACGGCACCTGGAAGACGCTGCTGACCCGCTCGGTCAGCCGCAGCCAGATCTTCTGGGCCAAGACGCTCACCGCGCTCGGCTACAACCTGCTGCTGCTCGCTGTATTCGCCGCGAGCACCATCGTCTCCAGTTTGCTGATCATCGGTCACCAGCCACTGACCGGCCTGTCCGGGCAGACCATCGCCTCCGGCCACGCCCTGCGGCTGGTCATCGCGGCCTGGGCCACCGCGATCCCGCCGATCATCGGGTTCACCGCGCTGACGCTGCTGCTGTCCGTGCGGACGAAGAACCCGGCCTTCGGCATCGCCGCCCCGGTCGTGCTCGGCTTCGCCATGCAACTGCTGGGCAGCGTCTCCGGGCTCGACCTGACCCGCAAGCTGCTGCTCACCACCCCGTTCGAGGCGTGGCACGGCCTGTTCGCCCAGCACCCGTTCACCGGACCCCTGCTCACCGGGCTGGCCGTCAGCGCCGGCTGGACCCTCATCTGCCTGACCGCCGCGTACGTGTCCGTGCGCCGCCGCGACATCACCGGAGGCTGACCATGCGCCCGATCGTCACCCGTACCGCCACCGTGCTCGCCGTCGGCGCCGTCATCGCCGCCACCGTCGCCGCCGGCCACCCCGAGATCACCCGGGCCGACCTGGAAAAGGCGCTCGTGCCGACCTTCGCCAACCTGTACGTCCAGCAGTCCCACATCCTCGGCATCCCCGGGATCACCCCGACCACGATCGGCGCCACCACCAGCTGCGACAAAGGCGGACCCAAGGTCGCCGACACCGGCGCCGGACCCAACTGGATCTGCCTGATGAACTTCACCGACAACCAGGGCAAACACCAAGACGGCGCCAAGTTCGAGGTCACCGTCCACACCGACGCCACCTACGTCGCCGGCGGACCCTCCAAAACCACCGGACTGGCCACCATCACCGACACCCACGGCCACGACGTCCCCAACCCCGTCTTCGAATTCGACGGCGTCATCGAAATCAGCAAATAACTGTTCGCATGGGCGGTGCGGTCAAGCCGGCAGACGCCGCTTGCGCAGCCGCGCCACGATGTCGGATCGGCTACACGGCATCGGACGCCGCGGGGACGACGATCGCGTTGTCGCTGTAGCCGTGCGTTCTCAGCGGTCGGTGGTCATCTTGACCGGCGCCAGGTGAGGAGTTCGTACCGCACACCTTCACGCGTGGTCGGGCCGGTGTTGTCGAGGTGGAACCCGGCGGCGTGCGCGACGGCGCTGCTGGCGGTGTTTTCCGCTGGTATTCGGAGCAGGATTCGGGTCATCCCGAGGGTGCGCAGGCCACGGCGGGGCCCCCGGCGCGGACCCAGGCGGCGATGTCGTCGGTGGCGTCGGCGTCGTTGACCAGGCCGAGCCAGACCGGCCGCCCTCCGGCGGCGCGTCCGGCGGCCGATGGTTGGACGACGATGACGTTGGCCTGGGAGCAGGCGTCCAGGCAGCCGCTGACGCGGACCTGCGCCGCCGCCCCGGCCAACGACTGACGCAGCGCCGCCAGCTGGGCGTCATGCCCCGTGCCCGGCGCCCGCGGCGTGCCGCACAGTCCGCCGCGGCACACGGTCAGGGTGCAGCCCGCCGCCGAGCCACCGGCTGCCGGGGCAGGTTCGGGCCGCCGTGCTCGGCGGCTCATGCGGCCTGCTCGCCCTGGGCGCGGCGCCAGGACCGGCCGGAGAGCAGCCGCAGCCCGTTGAGGCCGACGATCACGGTCGAGCCTTCGTGGCCGGCTACGCCCAGCGGCAGCGGGAGGTGGCCGAACAGGTCCCAGGCGACCAGCGCGGTGATGAACGTGGCCGCGATGACCAGGTTGGCCACGACCAGCCGGCGAGCCCGCACGGACAGGCCGATCACGGCCGGCAGGGCGGTCAGGTCGTCGCGGACCAGGACCGCGTCGGCGGACTGCAACGCCAGATCCGAGCCGGGCGAGCCCATCGCCACGCCGAGATCGGCCGCGGCCAGCGCGGGAGCATCGTTGACGCCGTCACCGACCAGCAGCACCCGGCGCCCGGCGGCCTGCAACGCGCGGACCCGGTCGACCTTGTCGGCCGGCAGCAGGCCGGCGTGCACCTCTCTGATACCGGCCTCCCCGGCGAGCCGGACGGCGGCGCCCCGGTTGTCACCGGTCAGCAGCACCGGAGTCGCCCCGGTCAGCGCGGTCAAGTCGGCGACTGTTCCGGCGGCGGCGGGACGGATCCGGTCGGCCAGCGCGAGCACCCCCGCAGGGACACGGTCCACCACGACCACCACCGCGGTCCGACCGGCCGCCTGCGCGGCCTCGACCACAGCGCGCACCTGCCCGCTCGCCGGTCCGGCCGATGCATGGCCGAGCAGGGCCGGGCTGCCAACCTCGACGACATGGCCGTCGACGACAGCGCGCACGCCCCGTCCCGGGGCCGACGAGAAATGCTGCCCGGCGTCGACGTCGACGCCGTGGTCATGGGCACTGGCAAGCACGGCGACGGCGATCGGGTGCTCGCTCGGGCGTTCCGCTGCGGCGGCCAGGCGCAGCAGGCGGCGCTCGTCCGCGACCTGCTGCCCGGCCGCGAGGTGGATCTCGGCGATCCGGGGGGCGCCTTCGGTGAGGGTGCCGGTCTTGTCGAACGCGACCACGCTGGTGTCGGCGAGCTGTTCCATGACGACGGCCGACTTGACCAGCACGCCGTTGCGGCCGGCGACCGCGATCGCGGACAGCAGCGGCGGCATGGTGGCCAGCACGACCGCGCACGGCGAGGCCACGATCATGAACGTCATCGCCCGCAACAGCGTGGACTGCAGATCGGCACCGAACGCCAACGGAATCGCAAAGAGCGCCAGGGTGGCGGCCACGACGCCGATCGAGTAGCGCTGCTCGACCTTCTCGATGAACAGCTGGGTTTTCGCCTTGGTCGCCGACGCCTGCTCGACCAGCACGACGATCCGGGCGATCACCGACTCCGCGGGCTCGCGGTGCACCCGGGCGACCAGGGTGCCGGTGCTGTTGAGCGTCCCGGCGAACACCTCGTCACCGGGTTTTTTGGCGACCGGCAGCGGCTCGCCGGTGATCGTGGCCTGGTCGACGTCGCTGGCGCCGTCGACGACGATCGCGTCGGCGCCGATGCGTTCGCCGGGCCGGATCCCGATCAGGTCATCGACGTGCAGGTCGGCGGTGTCGACCTCGGTCTCGCTGCCGTCGGCGTCGAGGCGGGCGGCGCGTTCCGGGGCGAGGTCGAGCAGGGCGCGCACCGAGTCGGCGGTGCGGGCAGTGGCGAAAGCCTCCAGGGCGCCGGAGGTCACGAAGATGACGATCAGCAACGCGCCGTCGAAGACCTGACCGATCGCGGCGGCGCCGATGGCCGCCACGATCATCAGCAGATCGACGTCCAGGGTCCGCTCGCGCAGCGCCTTCAGCCCCGCCAGCGCCGGCTCCCAGCCGCCCGCCGCATACGCGGCCAGGTGGAACGTCCACCACACCGGCGCCGGCAACCCGAGCAGCTGCGCGAGCCCACCGACCGCGAACAACACGGTCGCCCCGGCCGCCCAGCGCACCTCCGCGAGCGCCCACAACCGGACAGTCAGCCGTTTCGCCGCTACCGGGGCAACCGGCGCCGAGGGCCGCGTCAGAGTCGAGATCACGTAGCCACCATACATGCGTACTCACGAAGGTATGCAGTCAGCCAAGCAGATGAATGCGCTGGTTCGGTTACGATGGTGCCGTGCACAACACGCTGCCGGACTTCCAGATGCCGAACGAGGAGCAGGTCCACCTCGCCGCCGAGGGCTTCCGGCTGCTCGCCGACCCGACGCGGATCAAGATCCTCTGGGCGCTGCTGCAAGGTGAGTCGTCGGTCGCGTGCCTGGCCGAACTCGTCGGGGCAGCCCCGACCGCGGTCAGCCAGCACCTGGCCAAGTTGCGTCTGGCCGGCCTGGTCCGCGGCCGCCGGGAGGGCACCTTCGTGCACTACTCCGCGGCCGACGCGCACGTGCGGGCGTTGCTGGGCGAGGCGCTGTTCCACGCCGATCACACCGACCGTGACCTGCCCGACCACGCCGACAGCGAAGAGACACACCAACATCTCCCCGCATAGCGGGTCGCGCTCTGCCCAGCTCGGGCCGGCGGCTCGGCGCGCACCGCGATCCGCGTGCGCACCTCGCCCATCCCGGACCCAGCCAGCTGTTCCAACGCGGGGACCCGCTCTGCCGCTGGGCCGGCGTCCCCCGAACGACCCCGGCTATTGGTGGCGCGACTACGGAACCGAACCCGACAGAGCATCTACTTCCGGCTTAGGAACGACCCGAATTTCGCAGCGGTCCACCCCAGAAAAAGATCAGATTCAGTGAGACCCGTCAGCCCGAAACCATCTCAGTCAAAGTGATCCGCCGCAGGCCAACGACCCGTACCCGGATCAGAGCTCTTGAGAACCGACAACAATACGGAAGCCGCCGCTGGCGCGAACCGGCTGTGCAAGTGTCCTGTGACAGTCGACCTTCCTCTTTGCCACTGAATCTTGCTCAAGCTCGGCTTGTTGCCACTACGGTTTGCTCGGTCGGGGGCTAGGTTGTCCTGTCACACTCTGCTCGACGGGTCTGTAGTGTGCGCCAATGACAAGAAGCGAGCGGCTCGCGGAGCAGTTGGACTGGTACTGGCGCGAGAACCTGCGGCCGCGGCTGGACGGTCTTACTGACGAGGAGTACTTCTGGGAGCCGGTGCGCGGCTGCTGGAGCATCCGCCCACATGGCACGTCGGCCGCTCCGATGTCGGCAGGTTCGGGGGAATGGACGGTGGACTTCGCGTCCCCTGCCCCGGTGCCGGCACCGGTGACCACGATTGCCTGGCGGCTGGCGCACATCATCGTCTCGTGCCTGGGCTATCGGGTCGGGTGGTACTTCGGCGGCCAGGAAGTCGACGCTGAGACATTCGCCTACGCGGGGACCGCTGACGAGGCGCTGAAACAGCTCGATGAGATGTATGGGCGATGGAACGCGGGGGTCCGCGAGCTCTCGGACGCTGACCTGGACAATCCGCCCACGGTGGGTCCCGAGCGGTTTCCCATGGAGAACAGGGTCCTGCACGTCAACAGGGAGCTGATCCATCACGGCGCCGAGATTTCCCTGCTGCGCGACCTCTACCGCTGGCAGGACGGAGCCACACCGCACCGAATATGATTTTCGGTAACCGGCGATCGAGCTTCGGAAACCTACGTGGACTCCGTGGAGCTCCATGGCTGCTGCCGCCGAGAGGCCTCACGAGTTTTAACCATCAAACTCGCCGCAGCAGCACTCGCCAGCATCCTCACCGTCCAGCAAGATCCACTGGCGAAAGCTCTCCGCATCTCCGAACGGCGTCACCCGCGGTTCACGGCCACTTCGCCACTCAAGATTCCTGGTCGCAGGTCAGAGCGACCGCGTCAGGGACCACTCGGTGACACGGGACACCAAGACCCGGTGCGGCCCTTGGCGAGCGGTCGTTTAGCGGCCCTTTTGCTGGTGATACACACTCGGGTAGACATCGGCGACGCGGCGGTGAGGACGAGTGATCACGATGGCGATCAACAGCCGGTTACGAGCGGGCCGTTTCATCGGCGCTGCGGTGTCGACGGCCACGGGGCTGGCCACGCTGCTGCTGGCAGCCGCTCCCGCCGCGGCCGCTACGGTCAGCATTCACGACGACTCGCACGTCCTGGACGTCACGCGGGTGCAGAACGCGGCTGCGACGCTGCCCGACCCGGTGGAGATCTACACCACGACCAAGGACGCCGATGACAAGGCTGCCTTCGACCGTGAGACCCAGTCGAAGGTGACGGGGCCCACCGTCGTCGTGATCGCCGTCAACACCCAGTCGCACCACCTCGCGATCCGTACGGGAGCCAGGTCTCGCGTCACCCAGCAGGCCGCGGCCGCCGCCACCCAGGCTTTCATCGACACTTATCACAGCAGCCCGGACTACACCGCGGCCACCCTTGCGGCCCTCGACTCGATGCGCGCCAGCATCCAGGCCGTCGCACCACGGCAGAACACGGCATCCCGGCACACGACGTCGCACTCCGCAACCGGGGTGTCGATCGGCGGAGTGATCTGCCTGCTGGTCGTGGCCGGTGCGGTGATCGCGATCCTGGCCCGGCGGCGCGGTCGGCTGCGCCCGCCGTCCGGCCCGATCGGCGGGTTCGGCGCCATGAACGACGGCTTCGCCGCACCGGGTTACGGGCCGCCCCAGGGCTACGGACCCGGCTATCAACCTGGCTATCAGCCCGGGTACGGGCCCGGGTACGGGCCCGGCTACGGCCAGGTGGGCCGGCCCGGCGTGAGCCCCTGGGTTGCCGGCGGTGTGGGCGCGGTGGGCGGCGGTCTGCTCGGCTACGAACTCGCCCGGGAGCAGGACCGCGAGCGCGAGGAGCGTGAATTTCAAGAGCGCGAGCAAGACGACCGTGCCGAGCAGGGCTACGACTACGGCGGCGGAGGCGCGGACGGCGACTTCGGCGGCGATGGCGGCGACATCGGCGGCGACAACAACAACGGCGACTTCTGACTGCACGCCGATCCGAGTCAGGTACCCGGATCTGGCCGCCGGGCGTGCGCGGCCCTGACCGATGAGTTTCGGGCCCGGCGCCGGTCTGTCCCACCGGACGACCCGACGTTGAAAGGAACCGCATCATGGCCAAGGTCATCTCCACGCTGTTCATCTCGGCCGACGGGGTTGCCGAGATCGACCTCGACTGGCATTTTCCCTACTTCGACGACAACATGGGCCGCGCGGTGAGTGAGGACTACGACACCTCGGACGTGCTGCTCATCGGCCGGGTGACCTACGACAGCTTCGCGGGCGCGTGGCCGGGCCGGGAGGCCGCCGGCGGGGACGACGCGGCTTTCGCGAAACAGCTGGGCGACGTACGGAAAGTTGTGGTTTCGCGGCAGCCGCTGGAGTTCACCTGGCGAAATTCGGAGCTGCTCGACGGCGATCTCGCTCCGGCGGTGGCTGCGCTGAAGGCCGACGCGGGCATCAGGGGGATCCTCGTTCCCGGCTCGATCTCGGTGGTGCAGCAGCTGCTGGCGGCCGGCCTGATCGACGAGCTGCGTCTGCTGGTCCATCCGGTGGCGGCGCGGAAGGGCCGCCGGCTCTTCGATGACGGCGACGCCCCCTTGCACCTGACGGTGACCGCGACCGAGGTCTTCCCGACGGGCGTGATCCGGGTGATCTACGCGCCGGCCGAGACGCCGGCCAAGGTCGGCTACGACGAGGTCAGAGGCAAGGTTCCCGAGGGAAACTAGACCCACCAGGTGTAGATCGTTAGCTTCAAGTTCCGGCCGCTGCCGGCCTGACGCCGTGCATTGCCGACATGCCCTATGCCGAACGCCGCGTTGGGGCCTCGAGGAATCGTCTGCTGAGCCAGCGCCGGCCCGCAGAAACGTGGCGGCGGCTCCGGGCAGTGGGGCTCCCGCCATCGCCATGAACCGGCTGCCGGTACGGATGATGATCGGATCGGCGTGGGTGGCCAGGGCACGCCCGTCCGGGCCGGTCGACTGGAGGCGTCGCTTACCCGGGCGGTGATCCCGGAACCGTGCTGGTTCGGGAGACCCCGAAACGGGGGAAGCGCAGCACGACCGGGTCGCAGTAGCGGCGGCCCGCGTCGTGCCCGTCGCGTGGGAAGTCCGGTGCGGCGATGTGGACGATGAGGTCGTAGTGGTCCGGCGGCAGGCGCAGGTCAACGGCGTACCGGTGCAGCCGCGGATGCCAGCGGAAGCCGCACTGCCCGGCCGCGAGCGTGCGTCCGTCCTTCTCCGCGCGAAGGTGGGCCGTGAGCCCGGGTACGAAGCGACCGTCGTGGGCATCCGCCACCGCCACGTCGAACCGGACGGTGTGAAACGGCGCTGCCTCGCGCCAGCCGAGGCCCGCCGGGCCGGTCTCGTAGTAGCCGGTCGGCCGGTCGTGAGCGATCGCGACCAGGAAATCTCCGGCGTAGCGAAGCGCGGCACCGGTGTTGGCCAGTTCGAGCACCGACTTGCCGTAGGAGTCGATCTTCCCGTAGGAGTCGATCGCCGTGTCGGTCTGCATGGTGGACCTCTCGTCGTCCCGCTAAAGGGGCGGCGTGTACCCCCGCCCGCGTCATCCATGCGCGCGCCGTCGGCGGGAGATGCACGCAGATGGAAACGGACGTGACAACCATGCCGAACCGTTTACGCGGCCGCTCCATGGGTAGACGACCGCCTCGTTGACCCGCCCCATGACACCCCGAAGGACACTCGTGAGCCAGGACCAATACGGCCGGCAGGACCCGCAGAGCCAGTTCCAGTCGCCGGAGCAGCAGCAGAGCGACCAGATCCCGCACCCCGGCGTCACCGGACAGATGGACGACCAGCCGGATCATGGTGAGGAGAGTTACCGCGGCAGCGGGCGGCTGACCGGCAAGAAGGCGGTCGTCACCGGCGGTGACTCAGGCATCGGCCGGGCAGTGGCGATCGCGTTCGCCCGTGAGGGGGCGGACGTACTCATCGCCTACCTGCCGGAGGAGGAAGAAGACGCCCGCACCACCGCGCAACTCGTCGAGAAGGCCGGGCGCAAGGCGGTCTCCGTGCCGGGCGACATTCGCGACGAGAGTCATTGTGCCTCGATCGTCGAGCGGGCGGTCAGCGAACTCGGCGGCATCGACGTCCTGGTCAACAACGCGGCCTACCAGATGGCTCAGCCGGGCGGCATCAGCGATATCACCACCGAGCAGTTCGACCGGGTCATGAAGACCAACCTGTACGCCATGTTCTGGCTGAGCAGGGCGGCAGTCCCTCACATGCGGCCGGGCTCCACGATCATCAACACCGCTTCGATCCAGGCGTACCAGTCGTCGCCCGAGCTCCTCGACTACGCCACCACCAAGGCGGGCATCGTCGCGTTCACCAAGGCTCTCGGCGCTGGCTTGGCCGAGAAGGGCATTCGGGTCAACGCGGTGGCGCCCGGTCCGATCTGGACACCGCTCATCCCGGCGACCATGGGAGACGACAAGGTCGAGTCGTTCGGCGAGGACACTCCGCTGGGCCGAGCCGGCCAGCCGGCCGAACTGGCTCCCGCGTACGTATTCTTCGCCTCCCAAGAGTCCAGCTATGTCACCGGAGAGGTGCTCGGCGTGACCGGCGGGCAGCCGCTGTCCTGAACCGGCGAGGCGCCGCCGGCGCCCCGGCCTCGCGCAGCGGTGGGCCGGCGGGACAACTCATGTCAGATCGAGCGCGCCGCCGAGCGCCGCGGCGAGGACTGCGGCCCGCGCGTTTGGCGCGGCACCGGTCGGGAACTCGCCGGGAGTCAGATCGCCGGGAGTCAGATCGCCGGGGCATGAGGCCGTCTGCGCGCCTTGCGCTGCCAGCGGCGGATGCGGACTAAGTTGTCTCTGGGGGATTTTCCGCAAGGCCGGCGAACTGCAGGACACGCATTATGGCCACGGGCGCCCGAACGATCAGCAGGCGGCAGTCCAGCTGCGCGGCGTCGGCCCGGCAGAGCCGCAATCCGTGCAGCCCGGCGGCATCGAGGAGGGTGGCGCCGGCGAGGTCGATGTCGATGCGGGCCGGTCGATGGCGACGTAAGGCGTCGATGATGCTGCAGTGAACCGTACGGACGCGCTGGGCGTCCACCGTTCCGCTCAGTACCAGGCGCACCGTGCCTTCAGCCGGATTCGCGGTATCGGTGACGACGGCTGCGGATGCAGAGTTGTAGGGCATGGGGACCCTCCACAATCGGGACGGTGCGCCCTCGCTGCTGAAGGTTCGCAGAGGAGGATATCCAGCCACGCGCGGAGCAAACATTCCCCGATCAGGTGGCCGTCGGCCAATGCCCGGACACAGCTCAGCAGCAGCCCGGGCGCGACGACGCTGACGACGAATAAGTGGCGCGAGGCCGGGAATGCGGCCGGCCATGACCACGACCTACACGCCGGCGACCGCCGCGACCGCGCCGAGCGCGAGCGCCGTCGCGGCGCTGCTTCGCCTCGGCGAGGCGCTCAAGGAGCTCGGTTACCGGTTCACCACCGTCACGCCGGCGACCCATCTGCGGGTCAACCGGCGCTCCGCGAATGCCTCGGCGCGCGACCTGCGCGATGTCTTCGGCTGGAGCCGGCCGTTCCGGCCCGGCGTGCTGCCGGATCGGCTGATGGAGCTGCTGGACGCCGGGGGAGCCCTGGAACGCGACGGCGGGGTGTACCGGAGCCGGGTGCGGTTCTCGTCCTACGACGATGAACTCTTCATCCACTCCGCCTTTCCGACCGACGCCGCTGACTCGGTGTTCTTCGGCCCGGACACGTACCGGATGGCCGACGCCGCCGTCGCGCACGTCCAGGCCCGGACACGGCCCGTCGGCCGCGCTGTGGACATCGGCTGCGGCACTGCCGCCGGGGCGATCGCCGTCGCGAAACGGGCGCCGGAGGCGGAAGTGCTCGGCGTCGACATCAACGACACCGCGCTGCGGTACGCCGAGATCAACGTCGCCCTGGCCGGCGTCAACCGCGTACGGGCGGTGCACAGCGACCTGCTCAGCGGGGTGGACGGCGCCTTCGACCTGATCATCTCGAACCCGCCCTTCATGATTGATCCAGGGAGCCGGACCTATCGGAACGGCGGCGGGCCGGAGGGGAACGAGCTGTCCCTCGCGGTCATTGCCGCCGCCGCGGATCGGCTGGCCCCGGGCGGCTCGCTGGTGCTGTTCAGCGGGACCGGAATCGTCGCCGGCCGCGATCCGTTGCGGGCGGCGGCCGCCGCCCGGCTGACGGGCACCGACTTGACCTGGACCTATCGGGAAGTGGATCCGGACGTCTACGGCGAGGAGCTCGACACGGACGCCTACCGGGACGCGGAGCGTCTGGCCGTCGTGGTGCTGACCGCCACCCGCGCCGGCTGATCGCGTGCGCGCCCACGCAGCCGACGCCGGCCCAACCGTCGGCGTCGAGGAGGAGTTCCTGCTGCTCGATCCGCACAGCGGCGCGAATATGCCGCTGGCCGGCAAGGTGTTCGCCGACCTTCCCGAGGCGGTCCGCGGCCAGAGCCGCCAGGAGTTCCGGCACAGCATGATCGAGATGGTCACCCCGGTCTGCACCGACCTGGTGGGCCTGCGACGGCACCTGCTCACCCTGAGGCGGGCGGCGGCCGCCACGGCCGCCGGCGTCGGCGCGCGGCTGGTGGCGATCGGGGCCACGCCCGTGTCCGAGCCGTGCCGGGAGCCGATGGAGAACCCTCGATTCCACGCGATCACCCGGCACTACGGGCCGATAGCGTACGACCCGGCGGTCTGCGGTTGTCACGTGCATGTGGGCGTACCCGGACGGGATTTGGCGATCGAGGTGTGCAACCACCTGCGGCGGTGGCTCCCGGTCGTGCAGGCGCTCGCGGCCAACTCTCCGCTCTACGACGGCGCCGACTCCGGTTTCGCCAGCTGGCGGTCCGTGCAGCTGCTGCGCTGGCCGAGCCTCGGGCCGTCGCCGCATTTCGCCTCGGCCGGCGATTACGACCGGACCGTCGCCGCGCTGGTGGCGTCCGGCATGATGCTCGACGAGAGCATGGTCTTCTGGTACGCGCGGCCGTCCGCCACCTACCCCACGGTCGAGGTACGCGTCGGGGACGTATGCCCGACGGCGGACGACACGGTGCTGATCGCCGGACTGGTCCGGGCTCTCGTCGCGACCGTGAGCAACGACATCGCGGCCGGCCGTCCCGCCCCGGCGGCGGCCGACGATCTGCTACGCGCGGCCCACTGGAACGCCGCCCGGACCGGGCTGGACGGAACGCTGATGGACCTGCGGTCGGAGCGCGCGCGGCCGGCCTGGCAGATCGTCGAGGAGCTGCTCGCCTTCGTCCGCCCGGCGTTGCACCGTCACGGTGACCTCGAGATCGTCGAGGCGCAGCTGGCCAGAATCCGCCGGGCCGGAACCGGCGCAACCCGTCAGCGGCGGCTTCTCGGCGTCCACGGCGCGGCCGGCCCGGTCCTGGATCATCTGGCCGGGCTCACCGTTGCCGGTTGACCTCCGCATCGGCGTGCCGCCGTGGACGTCGCGCATCGGGCCCGTCACCTCGGATCCTGCCCTTTGCGTCCGAGGCGCCGCAGCCGTAGACGTACAGGCTGGTCACCGCTTGCCCGGCCGTCGCTCGGCGGCCTGAGCCACCAAAATGGCGGCGATGTCGCGCAGTTTGCGGTTGGTGTCCTGCGAGAGCTTCGTGAGCAGGTGGAATGCCTCGTCCGCGCCGCACCGCCGGTCGGCCATGATGATGCCCTTGGCCTGTTCGATCACCGCCCGGGTCTCCATCGCCCGCTGCATCTGCATCGCCAGCGCGGCCGTGGTGTCGTACAGGTGGGCGTTGGCGAGTGCGACGGCGGCATAGCCGCTGAACGCCTGGGCCAGGCCGATGGCGTCGTCGTCGAAGGCGTGTGCCCGGCCGCCGTAGATGTTGAGGCCGCCGGTGGTCTGCTCGTGCACCGGCAGCCCGATCGACAGTGAGCTGTGGCATCCGATCTCGAGCGCTCGCCGGGCCAGCTCCGGCCAGCGGATCTCGCGTCGCATGTCGGCCAGCAGAAGGGTCTCGCCGGATTCGGCGGCATCCAGGCACGGCCCATGGCCGCGCTGATACTGGGTTTCGTCGAGTTCGACGGCCATCTCACCGGTGAAGGCGGCGGTGTGCGGGCCCTTTTCGCGTACGAGGGTGACCGACACCTCGGTCGCGCCCGGAACGGTGCGTTTGGCCAGAGTGGCGATCTGGTGCAGCACGCCGTCGACGTCGGTCTCGTTGAACTTGATCCGCGCCAGCTGCCCGAAGGCGTCGAGCGGGTCGAGAAAGTCGCTGTCCGTCATGAAGGCATTCCCCATGTCCTACTTCGCATGATGGGGTGGCGCGGTCGAGGACGACCTCGGCGTGCGCACCGCGTACCCCTGAATGGGTTGGCTACGCGGGGCAATCGCCGATTTCTGTCGCGCGGCGCGAGGTCGCGCCGCCCAGCGGCGTGGTTCGGCGTGCGTGGCCGCGGGCCCCGGGGGCAGGGCTGGGCCGAGCGCATCACACTGCCAGCCGGCGGGATTGCCCGCCGCGAACCGGGGTAGACGCTCGGTGCTGCATCCACCTGACGGAAGGAGAACCGGGTGTTCGACGCCCTGCGCGACCGGCTGACCCGAACCACCAACCGGTACGCCCCGCACGAGCATCGTCCGCTCGACGGCTACCTGACCGCGATGGCCGCGCTCGGGGGCCTGACGGCCACCTTGGCCGCGGCCACCCGCATCACCGGACGACCGGTCCCCGACCGGCCGCCGCTCGCCGACGTGGCGCTCGTCTCGGTCGCCACGCACAAGCTCAGCCGGCTTCTCGCCAAGGACGCGGTCACGAGTCCACTGCGGGCACCCTTCGTCCAGTACGCCGGCCCGGCCGGGGCGGCCGAACTCAACGAGGAGGTACGCGACGAAGGCAGCAGTGTCCGGCACGGCATCGGCGAACTGGTCACTTGCCCGTTCTGCCTGGCGGTTTGGGTGGCGACGGGGCTCACCGGCGGTCTGGTCCTGGCCCCACGGCTGACCAGGCTGGCCGCCACCGTGCTGTCGGCCACGGCAGTGTCCGACTTCCTGCAGCTGGCGTACGACGCGGCCAAGAAGAGCGGCGAAAGCTGAGCCCAGGCCCGCACCTGCCGTTACGCTTCCGCGGCAGTCATTGCGCGTTGAAGGACTGCTGCCCGAGGACTCGGAGGAAGTCGAAGCCGGCGGCGGTGGCCGTGCCGGGCTGAGGTCGGAAGATGACTAGCCGGTGGCCGGTCGGGGTGCCGCTGAGGACGATGTCGCACTGCACGTCGAGGTGGCCGGCCTCCGGGTGGGTGAGAGTTTTGCGGGTGCTGCGTAGCGGGGCGACCTGCATGTCGTTCCAGAGCCGGGTGAACTCGGCACTGGCGTTATGCAGATCGGCGATGAGGTGCTGGACGGTTCGGTCGTGGCCGCGCCGCGCGGCGGCGTTGCGCAGGTCTGCGACGTAGCCGCGGCTGATCGCCTCGTGTTCCTCGGGCAGGTTGAGCAGCCGGGATTGGGGATCGGTGAACCAGCGCCACGCTACGTTCGCCTGTCGAGGGTCGGTGCCGGTCCAGGAACCGAGCAGGGCGCGGCTGAGGGCGTTCTGGGCCACGATGGTGGTGAGATCGTCCATCACGTGCGCGGGCACGGTCGTGAGTGCGTCGAGCAGGAACATCATTGCGGGTTCGACGTAGCCGCTGAACCCGGTGACGGCCGGCGCCGGGTGTCCGGCGAGACGATAAAGGTGGTCACGCTCGTCGACGGAAAGTCGCAGCGCGCGGGCCAGACCGGCGAGTAGAGCTTCGGAGGGGTTGGCGTCACGGGACTGCTCGAGCCGCGAGTAGTAATCGGCCGACATGTTGGCCAGCAGTGCGACCTCCGCGCGTCTCAGGCCGGGCGTGCGCCGGCGGGTTCCTGGAGCGAATCCGAGGTCGGCGGGCCGAAGTGCCTGGCGCCGGCCGCGTAGGAAGTTGCCGAGTTCGGTCGACATCGAGGGTTTCCTTCCGCCGTGGTGGCGCCGCGGTGCGAGAACGACCCGGCAGCGCCACCACGATCTTGACGGTTTCGGCGTTACTCCTGGACCGTGGCCATCGTCGCCGGCACGTATCGTTCCCCGGCGGCTGCGCCGGCTGGCACGGCCGCGCTGATTTCCTCGAGGAGGTCGGCGTCCAGCTCGATCTGGGTGGCGGCGACGTTCTCGATGAGGTAGCTGCGGCGTTTGGTGCCGGCGAGCGCGGTGATGTGATCGCCTTGGTTCAGGACCCAGGCAAGGGCGAGCTGGCCGGCCGTGACGCCTTGCCGTTCGGCGATAGCGCGGAGGCGATCCACCAGGAGCAGGTTCTGCTGCAGGTTGTCGCCGGCCAGGCGGGGCCAGCTCTGCCGCCAGTCGTTGTCCGCCAACTCGCCGAGGGTACGCAGGCTGCCGGTCAGCAGTCCTCGGCCCAGCGGTGCGTAAGCGACGAACCCGATGCCGAGCTCGCGGACGGTGTCGAGTACCCCGTTGGCCTCGACGTTGCGGGTGAACAGCGAGTATTCGGTCTGTACCGCTGACAGCGGCGCCGTGGCGTGCGCGGTGCGGATCGTGTCCGCTGCTGCCTCGCTGATGCCCAGGAAGCGCACTTTGCCCTCGGTCACCAGCTGGCCGAGCGCACCGAAGGTCTCTTCGACCGGCACCGTCGGGTCGACCCGGTGCTGGTAGTACAGGTCGATGCGGTCGGTGCGCAGGCGGCGCAGCGACCCCTCGACTGCCCTGCGTACATAGTCCGGGCGGCCGTTCGGCCCTCCGATGACCTTGCCGTCGTCGTCGAGTGTCAGACCGCCGAACTTCGTTGCGATGACCGCTTGGTCGCGGCGATCATGCAGGGCGCGGCCGAGAAGTTCCTCGCCGGTGAACGGGCCGTACATGTCGGCGGTGTCGAACAACGTCACGCCCAGTTCCAGAGCGCGGTGCACGGTCGCGACGGATTCCGCGTCGTCGGGTGTGCCGTACATCGCGGTCATTCCCATCGTGCCGAGTCCCTCGACCGACGCGGACAGACCCTGATTTCCGATCGCGTGCTTTCGTACTGTCATCGCTGTTCCTGTCTTTGTGTCATCTGACCGTTGTCGCCGTATCGAAATCCGGCTGCCAGAACACAGTCTGCCGCAGGTTAGAGCTATTAGCGTCGTCCTGCCTATCCTCGCCCTGACAGGGCCACCATAAGGAGCGCGGAGGCCGGTAGCGTCGCTGATAGGTCGTCGCCATTAATGACAGGCGATCATTCGCTCGTCACTAAAGGAGCAGCAATTCTCATGCCATCAGTTGTATTGATCACCGGCGCCGCGACCGGCATCGGAAACCTGACCGCTCGGGCGCTCGCAGCGGCGGGACACACCGTTTATGCTAGCATGCGCGGCATCGGCTCCCGCAATGCCGGGCATGCCGGGGAACTGCTGGCTCTCGGCCGGCGCGATGGGCTCGACCTGCGGGTGGTCGAACTGGACGTCCAGTCCGAGGCATCAACCGAGGCAGCCGTCGCGACTGTCCTCGAGCAGGCCGGCCGGCTCGACACCGTCGTGCACAACGCCGGGCACCTCTACATCGGCTACGTCGAGGCCTTCACACCCGAAGACGTCCAACGGCTGTTCGACATCAACGTCATCGGCATCCAGCGCGTCAACCGCGCCGCGCTCCCGCACATGCGCGAGCGCCGCTCGGGAACCCTGGTCTACGTCGGCAGCACCACCTCCGCGCTGCTACCACCGTTCATGGGACCCTACGTCGCATCCAAGACCGCCGCGGATGCTCTCGCCCAGGTGACCGCATACGAACTGAACCCGCTGGGCATCGAGACCACGATCGTGCAACCCGGTCCGTTCACCCAGGGCACCGAGCACTTCCCCAACGCCAGCCACGCCGCCGACCACAACCGCGGCCAGGCCTACTCCATGCTCGATCCGCTGGTCGCCGGCTACGAACAGGCCACCTCGAACCTCTTCACCCCAGACGTGGATGCTCACCCGCAGGCCGTGGCCGAGGAGATAACCCGAATCCTGGCCCTGCCCGCCGGCACGAAACCGCTGCGAAGCATAGTCGATTTCACAGAAGCTGGTATCGAACACGTCAACGAGGTGATGTACCGCGCCCAAGAGGAATTCATCGGCCGACTGGGCCTACGCCGGCTCCTGCACGTCACGATCGCGGGCAACCAGCCGAGCATCACCCACTCGCCGGCAGGCGAACGCGGCTAGGACCGCGAGGCGGTCCAAGCGTCCCCGCGTCGCGCGTTGTTGCATGACCCTTCCGGGACCGAGGCAGCAGATCGGGGTCACCGGCCGGCGAAGTCGCCGGCGAGCCGGCGGCCGGCTCGCAGCAGCTCGCGGGCCGGCATGCTGACGTCGCGGTCGGCGGTGGCCAGCGATACCACGAGCTGGGGGGCATGGCGGGCGATCGGCACGAACACCAGATCAGGGTCGACGAACAGCGGCGGGACGATCGCGATGCCGAGGCCGTGACGTACGAAGTCGAGCAGCCCGCGGTTGTCGCCGATCTCGTAGCGGATGGTGCGGGTTGCCCCGGCGCGGACGAACGCCCGGTCATTGGCGACGCGAGTGCCCCACGCGGCCGCCGCCTCCACGAACGGCTCGTCGGCAAGCTCGGTCAAGTCGACCTGCGTACGGCCGGCGAGCCGGTGGCCCGGGGGCACGACCAGGCCCATCGTCGCGGTGAGCAGTGGGTGTAGCACGAGCCCGGTGGCGTCGTCGGGCGGCAGTGCGACGTAGGCCAGGTCCAATCGGCCGCGTCGCAGCGCCTCGGCGTGTTCGGCGCTCGTCCCGGTTCGGACGACGATTTCCAGGCCCGGGTGGTGGGCGGCGAGGTGGGAGATCAGCCGGGGCGGGCTGGCGGCGAGGACGCCGTCGTACAACATGACGCCCAGCCGCACAGTGCCGCGCAAGCCTCCGCGCAGCTGTTCGAGCACGTGGCGCGCCTCCGCGGCGGCGGCCAGCGTGCGCCGCGCCTCGGGTAGGAACAACCGCCCCGCATCGGTCAGCTCCACCTTATGGGTGGTGCGCGCCACCAGTTCGACACCCAGCTGCCGCTCGAGTTTGCGCAAAGTCGCCGAGATCGCGGACTGCACTACGTTGAGCCGCTTGGCGGCATTGGTGATGCTCATCTCCTCCGCGACCGCGACGAACACCTCCAGCTGCCGCAACTCCACGCTCATCTCCTTTCGCGATAACCGTTAGCTCCACTTTTCGTTTCCGATCTGCATTACACCGGGGTTGGGTGGACCGGTCAACCGGAACGATCGACGGCGACAGGAACCGAATGAGCGATCTCAAAGGCAAGGCAGCACTGATCACCGGTGGTTCCCGCGGCATCGGCGCGGCGATCGTACAGCGGCTCGCCGCGGACGGGGCGGCAGTCGCAATCAACTATCGAATGCGGGCCGACGCCGCCGGCAAAATCGCGGCGGACATCGCCGCGAACGGCGGTCGCGCCATCACCGTACGCGGCGACGTGTCAGTGCCGGAGGACGTCCGCTCGATGGTCGATGAAACCGTCGAGCGGCTCGGCGGATTGGACATCCTGGTCAGCAACGCCGGTATCGAGCCGGCACATGGGTGACGGTGGACGGATCGTGCTGACCTCCTCGGTGAGCGCTCACCGGTCATTCCTGCACCATACGTTGTACGCGTCGGCCAAGGCGCGATCGAGGCCATGGTGCTCAACCTCGCGCCGGAGTTGGGCCCGCGAGGTATCACCATCAACGCGGTCGCTCCGGGTGGCACCGCGACCGAAATGGCGGCCGCCACGCGGCAGAATTACTTCCCCGGGCGGGAAGCGGCCGAAGTCGCGAACGAGCTGAAGCGGCTCATCGCGCTCGGCCGGAGCGCCCAGCCGGCCGAGATCGCGGCGGCGGTCGCGTTCCTGGTCTCGGCGGACGCCTCTTACGTCACCGGTCGCACGCTGGCCGTCGACGGCGGCCTCCGGTGACGGGATACCTCCACGACGTCTGAGCAAAACAGCGGCTATATCGGAATACACATTCGGGCGAGCGAACGCGCACCTCGTGCCCGGCACCGCATGGCACCAATTTACCCAGTGAGGGTTCCGGCCGCCCCGGCAGCCGAATAACGGACTACGGCGGTCCTTCGCGGTCGAGTCCGCCGCTGTAGCGGTCCGGACTCTCGGTCTCGCCATCGTCTGGCTCGTCGTTGCCCTCCACGACGAACTGGTCGTGCTCGCCGGCGAAGTCGCCGGCCTCCTCGTCGGGATCGCCCAGCGGTTCCAGCCCGGACTCCGGTGCGGTCGAGTCGGATCGTGAAGTTGGCATGACCGGCGGCTTCCCCCTAGCCGATTCCTCAAACGTGGAACCGCGAAACGGTATCGGGGGCCCGCCGTCTCGGCCGGCGAGGCCCGCTGGATTACGCCGGGCCCGCTCGGGTATCGGACAACCCCATGGACGGCTTCCGCACCATCCGGACCGGCGTCGACGGCGTACGCATCCACGCGCGCCTCAACACCGCGTCGCCCGGCCTGCCCGCCGTCCTCCTGCACGGGCTGGCCGTCACCCACCACTACCTCACGCCCACCGCGCGGGTCCTCGCCGCCCGGCGTCCGGTCGTGGTCCCCGACCTGCCGGGCTTCGGGCGCAGCGGCAAACCGGCCCGGGCGTACGACGTGGACCGGCACGCCCGGGCCCTGTCCGAGTGGCTGGACCGCTGCGGGCTCGACCGGATATGCCTGGTCGGCCACTCGTTCGGGGCCGAGGTCGCGGCCCGGCTCGCCGTCCTGCGCCCCGACGTGGTTGCGGCCCTGGTGCTGGCCGGCCCGACCACCGACCCGGCCGCCCGCACCTGGCCGCGCCTGGTGTCCCGGTTCGCCGCCGACGTGCTGGTCGAGCAGCCGTGGCAGACCGCGCTGTTGGCCGAGGGGGTCGCCACCGCGCGGCCGTGGCGGGTCGCGGCCACCGTGAACCACTCGCTGGCCAACGCGATCGAGGACGACCTGGTGCGCCTGCCGGTGGCCCCGCTCGTCCTCGGCGGCGCGCTCGACCCGATCGCCCCGCTGCCCTGGCGGGCCGAGGTGGCGGCGCTGAGTGGCGGCACCGCCGTCACCATCTCGCAGGCCGCGCACAACGTTCTCACCACGTCACCCCGGCGCAGCGCGGCCGCGATCGACGACCACATCAGGCGCGCAGACGCCGATCGATCGTGGCGAACTCCGGCACCGTGACGAACGACGGGTTCGCCGCCTGCGGCTGACCCAACATCTCGAGGTTCGCCGGTACGGGGTCGGCCCGCGGCAGCCCCTCGGCCGGCGGGGCGACGGCCGGGTCCAGCGGCAGCGACCAGCCGCCGTCCTCGACGTCGCGCTCCGGCGGGCCGGACAGCCGGTCCAGACCCCAGATGCACGCCGTCGCAGAACTTCCCGGCTGAGTGCCGCCTTGCGACACCCGCCTAGGCTGAATCGGCCGGTCGATGTAGCCGGATGTGATCGCTTGGGTCGGGAGGGGCATGGCTGGCCTTGTTCTGCTGGCCGCGCTGGGTCTGGTCGTGCTGACAATGGCGGCCGATCACCTCGTGGTTGGCGCGGGCCGGGTGGCTCGCCGGCTGCGGCTGTCGCCGGTGGTGGTCGGTGTGGTGATCATCGGGTTGGGTACGAGCGCGCCCGAGTTCCTGGTGTCGGGGTTGGCCGCGGCCCGCGGCGACGGGGCCCTCGCCGTCGGCAACCTGGTCGGCTCCAATGTGGTCAATGTGACGCTTGTTCTGGGGCTTGCCGGCCTGCTGGCTCCGGTCGTCGTACGCGCGTCGGTGGTGCGCCGGGAGGCGCCACTTTCGGTGGCGGCCGTGGTGTTGTTCGGGCTCGCCGTGTGGTGTGGGCTCGATCTGCTTGCGGGCGTTGTCCTTGGCGTGGCCGGCGTGGCCGCGCTGATCTGGCTGGTCCGGCAGGCGCGCCGGGAGTCGGGTCCGCCGATGCCGGCCGAGGTGGACGAATTTCTGGGGGAGGGCACCCGGCCTCGTTTCGGGCGAGATATCGTGCGTACCTTCCTCGGCCTTGCGGGCACCCTGGCGGGGGCGGAGCTGCTCGTGGTCAACGCCGCTTCGCTGGCGGAGAGGTTGGGTGCGCCACAGGTGGTCGTCGGATTCACCCTCGTGGCGGTGGGCACGTCCGTGCCGGAGCTTGTCACCGCGATTCAAGCCCAGCGGCGAGGAGAGAGCGACCTGCTGGTGGGCAATCTGTTGGGCAGCAATCTGTTCAACGCGCTGTTCGGCGGCGCCATCGTGGGCCTGGCCGGCGGAGTCAGGGATGCCGCGGTGGGCCTGCCGATTCTGGGTCTGATGGTGCTGGTCGCCGTGGTGGCCTGGGCGCTGCTGTTTCGCGGGCGGCGCCTGACCCGGCCGGAGGCGATTCTTCTTCTGTCGATCTACGTGGTCACCCTACCGGCGTTACTGTAGGGCGGCCGCGAGCAGCGCACCGATCACCTCGTCCTCGGCCGGTGACCGGGGCGTCTGCGATGTCATGGTTGGTCCAGGCAGTCGCGCTCGCCGAGCCCGTTCCCGACGACTATTGCCGCATGCCGTTCACCTTTCTCCGTTCGAGCCGCGCAGCGCCGATGGCAACCTGTATGTCAACTTCGCGCGGCGCCCCGGCCCGCGAGGTCGATCGCTGGACGCCGACGGCGCACGATCCGTACGGTGGCGATCCCCGCGATGCCCGTGACGCCGGCGGCCAGCAGCCACAGCAGCGCCGGCGAGATCGAGGGCGCGGTGGCGCTGTCGACCTGTGCGGTTCCCAGTGCGGCCAGCTCCTGTTCCGGCGACATCGCGGCCGGCGGCAATTTGGCGTACTGCACCAGTCCGGTGCTCTCCAGCATCTCCATGTGATGCATGACGAAGATGCTGGCCTGACCGGCGAGCGTCCGTACGACCTCGTTGTGGGTGGAGGCCCGTACCGCGGAGATGACCGGGAAGATGAAGCCGTGGGTGCCCCGCAGGAAGGTGACGAACAGCTGGTTGAACTGGACGCCCTTGGCTGCCTGCAGTTGGGTGAGGAAACCCTGCTGCTGGGTGGTCGGCGTGGCCGGTAGCGTCACACCCAGTTTGTTCGCGGCGTCGACGGTCAACTGATCCAGCTGCACATGCTGCGTCGCGATCATCTGGCCGATCTGCCGGATCTTCGCCGTCGTGCCCTTCTGGGCGGCCATCTGCCCGGCCGGGATCTCCCACAGGCCGGCCTGCCGTACGCCGTTGAGCAGGGTCATGTCGGCCACGTTCAGCTGGGTCGACGCCGGGTCGGCATCGGCACGCGCGGGCAACACGATCAGGGCGGTGATCGCGGCGACGGCCAGCGCGGCCGTGCGGCGCATCAACGGTGACATCAGTTCCTCCACGTGGTCGGTCAACTGCCGCCACTTGATACGGCCACGACCGCGGGAAGGTTCACAGGTACACCTACATAGTTGCCGACCGCGGGAACGACGAGTCAGGATGCCGAAGATTTGGATGCACAGTCGAACCTTTTTGCGGGGACGGCCGTACTACCTGCCGAGGGTCCCGCCCACGTGGAGGTTCGATGTCATCGCTCATTCGCCGCACGGCCGCGGTCGCCGTCGCTGCGATCACCGCCCTGATCGTGTCGCCGGCGTCTGCCCAGGCCGCCGCGGACGGGCCGGGTCAGTTGAACGCGGCTGACATGACGCTGCTCGTCGGCCTGCACCAGGCCGGGTTGTGGGAGATCCCGGCCGGTCAGATGGCCGCCCAGAAGGGCACGACGCCGAAGGTCCAGCAGGCCGGTCAGAAGATCGCCGATCAGCATGCTCAACTCGATCAACGGACCATGGACGCGGCCGAGAAGCTCGGCGCGACCCTCCCGGCCACGCCGACCGCGCAGCAGCAGGGAATACTCAACCAGTTGCAGACGGCCGAGGGCGACCAGTTCAACCAGTTGTTCGTCGGCTCCCTGCGCGACGCGTACGGGTTCCTCTACCCGATCATCGGCGAGGTCCGTTCCTCCACCCGCAGCACGGTGATCCGGCAACTGGCCGACCAGGCCAACGTCGCCGTCCTGGGCTACATGCAGATGCTGGAGAGCACCGGCCTGGTGCAGTACCAGAAGCTGGCGCCGGCGGCGATTCCACCGGCTCAGGACCTGTCCGCGATGGGGATGGCCGGAGCCGACGCGGGCATCTCACCGCCGATCTCCCCGGCTATCCTCTGGCTGCTGGCCATCGGAGCGGCCGCTGTCGCGGCGGTCGCCGCCGTGCGGATCCAGCTCAGCCGGCGCTCGACCGCGGACCCGCGCACCATGGGCCGATGAAATCGGTGCGGTAGACGCCCGGCCGACCCCGGATCGCCCGTCGTGTCAGAGTTGGCCCGTGACATCACAGACGACATTGTCGCCGGGCGAGGCCGAAGTGGTCGGCGCGTTGCTGGCACTCAGCCGCGCTTTCGTGGCCCAGACGGCCCGTTCGCTCAGCGGCCTGGACGAGGACGTGACGCTGCCCCAGTTCCGGACCCTGGTGGTGCTGGTCTCGCGTGGGCCGCAGCGCGTCGTCGACCTGGCCCAGGAATTGACCGTCACGTCCTCGACGGCGGTGCGGATGTGCAACCGTCTGGTTCGCAAGGGTCTGGTGGCGCGGGAGGAACGCCCAGAGGATCGCCGGGCCGCCTGGATCACGCTCACGGCCGGCGGCCGCGAGCTGGTCGGCGAGGTGATGCGGCGTCGTCAGGAGGCGCTGGGCGAGGTGATCGCGGAGTTGTCGCTCACCCGTCCGCTGGCGTTCGCCTCGGTCCTCAACGCCCTGGTCGAGGCGGTCGGCGAGGTCCCGGACACGCAGTGGTGGCAGCAGTGGCAGGAGGCCGAGGCCGGGTAGGGTAGTCATCGGTGTGCCGGGAAGCCTGGTCGGCGATGTCCGACCCGACCCCGAAGTTCGGAGCACACCGTGAGCCAGTCAACCAAGTCGCCTCCTCGCCTTCTCGGCCTCGGATCGTGGGCGGAAGCCCGTCGGATCGCCGATGTGCTGCGCAAGGAGACGATCGGCGGGGCGCTGCTGCTGTCGGCGACCGTCGTCGCGCTGATCTGGGCGAACTCCGCCTGGGCGGGCCGGTACGAAGCCCTGATCGGATTTCGGTTCGGCCCGTCTGCCCTGCATCTCGACCTGTCCCTGGCGGCGTGGTCGGCCGACGGCCTGTTGGCGATCTTCTTCTTCGTCGCCGGGTTGGAGCTGAAGAGGGAGTTCATCGCCGGGGATCTACGGGATCCGCGGCGGGCGGCGGTGCCGGTCGCCGCCGCCGTCGGTGGGGTGATTGTTCCCGCCGTCGTCTACACGCTGGTCAACGCGGGCGGGGCCACCCGCGGTTGGGCGATTCCGACGGCGACCGACATCGCCTTCGCGCTGGCCGTGCTGGCGGTGGTCGGCCGCTGTCTGCCGGCCGCGTTGCGTACCTTTCTGCTGACGTTGGCGGTGGTCGACGACCTGCTCGCCATCCTGATCATCGCGGTGTTCTACACCGCTCACCTGTCGGTGCTGCCCCTGGCGGCCGCACTGCTTCCGCTCGGGGCGTTCACCTGGCTGGTGCAGCGACGGATCCGGTCGTGGTGGATCCTGCTGCCGTTGGCGGTCGCGACGTGGGCGCTGATCCACGCTTCCGGGGTGCACGCGACCGTCGCCGGGGTGTTGCTCGGTTTCGCGGTGCCGGTGCTGCGCCGCGACAACAGCGAGGGGCCGGGTCTGGCCGAGCATTTCGAGCACCGGTTCCGGCCCTTGTCCTCCGGGCTCGCGGTTCCGGTCTTCGCGCTGATGTCAGCCGGCGTCACCGTCGGCGGCCTGTCCGGGCTGTCGTCGGCGCTTTCGGATCCGATCGCGATCGGCGTCATGGCCGGCCTGGTGGCCGGGAAACCGGTGGGGATCTTCGCGGCGACCTGGCTGACCGCACGGTTCACCCGGGCGTCGCTGGCCGGGGGATTGGCCTGGATAGACGTGGCCGGGCTGGCGGTGCTGGCGGGGGTCGGTTTCACCGTGTCGCTGCTGATCGGTGAGCTGGCCTTCGGCGCCGGTGGCGACCGCGACGACCACGTCAAGGTCGCGGTCCTGCTGGGATCTCTGACCGCGGCCGTGCTCGCGAGCGTCCTCCTGCGTGCCCGTAACCGCACCTATCGGCGGCTGTACGACGCCGAGCAGGCCGACCTCGACGGGGACAGCATTCCCGACGTCTACCAGAACGGACCGGAGGCCTGATGCGGGACTCGTCCGCCGGCCGATGACGTGGACGAGCGGCCACGGATCAGCGAAAACATGGTGACGCCGGGGTGCCGGCCGCCCGGCGTATCGTCGGCCTATGCGCGCCCGTGACGTGTCGATCCCGATGAGTACCGTGACCGAGGACCTGCCGGCCCGTGAAGCCGCCAAGGTTCTCGCCGCGCAGGACCTGCCGGGTCTGGTGGTGGTCGATGGGCGCGGTCGTCCGTTGACGGTGCTGGCCGGCACGCAGGTGTTGCGGATGGCGTTGCCGTTGTACTGCCAGGAGGATCCGGCGCTGGCGCGGGTCGTCGACGAGGCGGCCGCCGATGTGATCCTCGACGGCATCGGTGAGCGTACGGTCGCTGACCTGCTGCCCAAGAGCCGGCCGGACCTGCCCGCGGTCAGCGCGGACGCGACCCTGCTGGAGGTCGCCTCGGTGATGGCCCGCTCGAATGTTCCGCTGGTCGCCGTGGTCGACAAGGACAAGGTCATGACCGGGGCGATCACCCTGGACGGGCTGCTCGACCACTTGCTGCACACCTGAGTCGGTTCAGGAGAAGGCGAAGAACCGCAGCCACAGGTACGGGACGGCCAGCGCGACGGAGATCGCGGTGACGATCAGGCCGTATCTGGTGAAGCCCCAGAACGAGATCCGGTGCCCGGCGCGGTCGGCGATGCCGAGCACGACGACGTTCGCGGACGCGCCGACCGCGGTGGCGTTGCCGCCGAGGTCGGCGCCGATGGCGAGAGCCCACCACAGCATCTGTCCACGGTCGGTGCCACCGGCGGCGTTGACCAGGTCGGCGACGATCGGGCT
This sequence comes from Actinoplanes sp. NPDC051411, assembly GCF_040682075.1. Lineage (NCBI taxonomy): Bacteria > Bacillati > Actinomycetota > Actinomycetes > Micromonosporales > Micromonosporaceae > Actinoplanes > Actinoplanes sp. NPDC051411. The sequence continues at coordinate 47,665 of NZ_JBFBAD010000021.1, forward strand.
CATCGTGGCCACGTACGGGATGTTGTCGACGATCGCCGACAGGGCGGCCGACGCCCACAGCAGCAGTAGGGTGGCCGGCCACAGTTTGCCCTCGACGGCGCTGGTGGCCTGCCGGGCCAGGGTGTCGATCACGCCGGTGGCGACCAGCGCGCCGACCATCACGAAGAGGCCGGCGAAGAAGATCAGGGTCGGCCACTCGACCTCCTTGGCCACCTCGCCCGCGTCCAGGCGGGACAGGGCGAGCAGCAGCAGCCCGCCGAGCAGGGCGACCACGGACGGCTCGAGACCGATCACGGTGTGCAGTCCGAACGCCGCCAGCACCGCGGCGAGCACGGCCAGGCTGATCACCACCAGCCGTCGGTCGCGGATCGCGTCGGCCTCTCGCAGGGCCATGATTCGTTCGACCCGTTCGGCGTCGTAGCGGAAGGCCCGGCGGAACATGATCCGGCTCAGCAGCACCAGTACGACCAGGACCAGCAGCACGAACGGGGCCAGGACGCTGAGGAAGGCGTTGAAGGTCAGACCGGAGCGGCTGGCGATGATGATGTTCGGTGGATCTCCGACCAGGGTCGCGGTCCCGCCGATGTTCGAGGCGAGGACCTCGGCGATCAGGAACGGAACCGGGGGTACGGCGAGGCGGTCGCACACCAGCAGCGTCACCGGGGCGACCAGCAGCACGGTGGTCACGTTGTCGAGCGCCGCGGACACCAGCCCGGTCACCACGATGAACAACACCATGATCGGGAACGGGCGGCCGCGGGCCTTCTTGGCCGACCAGATCGCCACGTACTCGAACAGGCCCGTGCGCTTGAGGACGCCGACGATCAACATCATTCCCATCAGCAGGAAGATGACGTTCCAGTCGATGCCGGCGTCCTCGGAGAAGAACGCGTGCCGCGCGTCGGTGGCGCCCAGGGCGAGCATCAGGGCCGCCCCGCCGAGCGCGACGGCCACCCGGTTGATTTTCTCGGTGGCGATCAACACGTACGCCACGACGAAGATGACCACGGCGATCCAGGCCAGCGCGCTCACAGATCTCCCGGGGATAGGCAGCCGTCATCGATCGCCGACCAGACTTCCCGGCACACCTTCGATCAACTTAGCAGCACATCCGCCGCTGACCCGAGCTTCGGTTCGTCGAAACGGCGATCCTCGGCTCGCGCCGTGAGCTGCGACGACTCTCTCGCTCCCGGCCCGGTGGGGTCACCGCGGAACGCGCCCGCACACCGGATCTCTCTCCGGGCGGCGCAGCGGACGTGGCCGCATACTGATCGTCCCGGTCGGTGCGAGGTGGGTCAGGGGCGATGAGAAGATCTGAACAGGAACGACCGCATGGCTGATCGCAGCCCGGAGAGTGTCGCGCCGCATGTCCGGCGGCTACGGCAGCGCGCGTTCAGTGACCGGCTCCGGGAGAGCCTGCTCTTCCTTCCGCTCGTGTTGCTGGTCGGAGCAGTGCTGGCCGAGGCGGCCGCCCGGGAGATCGACAAGCACTCCCGGATCGGCTGGCTCGCGCCGTTCACGATGGCGCCGGATGCCGCGGTGACGCTGCTCTCGACGGTCGCCGGGGCGACCATCACCACGGCCGGGGTGGTGTTCTCGCTGCTGGTGGTGTCGCTGCAGTTGGCCAGCGGCCAGTTCTCGCCCCGCGTACTGCGAACGTTCTGGCGTGACCGGATGGGCCAGGTCCTGATCGGGCTGCTGCTCGCGGCGTTCGCCTATTGCGTGCTGGCTCTGAGCCAGATCGACACCAAGGCCGATGACGCCCCCACCCTGACGATGACCGGCGCGATAGTGCTCGCGCTGGCGTCGATCCTGGCGATTGTCGTGTTCCTCAACCGGATCACCCGTCAGCAGTACGTCGGCCGCATCATGGAACGCATTCAGGGCGAGGCGGACGAACTGGTCCAGGACCTTCCGTACGGCTCCCGGATGGGCCGCCGGGTCGGCGATCCGATCGACCCGCCGGACCTGACCGGCGCCGCCTTGCTGGTGCGCGCGCACGCCGACGGATGGGTGCAACAGGTCAGCCACAGCGCGGTCCTGGCCGCCGTGCAACCGGGCAGCGTGGTGCGCCTGGAGACCCGGGTGGGCGCGTACCTGATCCGCGACGAGCCGTTGGCGAGGATCTGGCCGCAACCCGACGCCGGCACCGCCCGCCGCGCCGCGCGGGCGATCGGCGAGGCGGTGATCGTCGGTGCGACCCGCACCATGCAACAGGACATCGATTTCGCGTTGCGCCAGCTCAATGACATCGGGCTGCGCGCTCTCTCGCCGGCGGTCAACGATCCGACGACCGCGATCGAGGTCATTCTGCGGGTGACCTCGATCCTGCGGCCGCTGCTGCGGGCCGATCTGCCCGGGCAGGCCCAGCGCGACGACGCCGGCCGGGTGCTGCTGACACCGTGGGACCTCGACCATGCGGAATACATCCGGCACGGGTACGGCCAGATCCGCCTCTACGCCGGCGCGCACCCGCAGGTCGCGCTCACCCTGGTCCGGGTGCTGCGGATGCTGCACGACGTCGCCGACGACGAGGGTCTGCATCGCGGCGCGGCGGTCGAGGAGATCGACCGGCAGTTGGCCGCGGTCCTCGACGACGCCAAGCGGGCCGGACTGCCGGACTCCGAACTCGAACCGCTCACCGCGGCCGCCGACCGCCAGCAGGAATGATGGGCGGCACGGGGCGGTAAGTGAGATGGATGCCCGTACGGGCGCCGGCACGACGTGGGCCACCGATTCCGCGCTACCGCTTCGCTCGGGAGGCGCGCGGCCCTGGCGTACCCGAGGTCGGGGTGTTCGCGCCCCGTTGGTCGTCATGTTTAGGTGCACTGCTAAACCTATTTCAACGGCGGCCGCGCCGTTTACAGAATCCCGCCGATCAGTGGGCGGGCTGTTTCGCGGAGACGTCTCGTGACAGTTGCTCCACCCGATGGAGCCGTCCGTCCGCGGTCACTTCGCCGAACATGTAGATCTCCGTCGCGATGACCTGACCGCGGCGCATCACGGCGGTCAGCGTGTACCGCCCGGCGACCCGGCTTCCGGAGGTGAGCGTCTGGTGGACCTCGACGTTGATCTCTTCGACGTTGCGGCGGCCGGAGCGGACATGAGCCAGGAGCCGGTCCCGGTCGAGGTCGATGCCGTCGTTGCGCAGAACGAAGTCGTCGGTGTGATAGCGCCTGAACACGGCCGCGGGTTCCTCGTCGCCGAACGAGACCTCCTGTGGATAGCGGGTCAGGTATCCGGCCAGGTCGTCGCCGGGTGGTCGGAAGAGTGGCTGGGCCATGGCGAGGCCTCCTCAATATCTCTTACACTCATGTCTAAGATAAGAGGGCGGCTTAGGCTTGGCAACCGTGGCTGACCCCGAGGCGCGCCGAGTTCGCAAGCGGAGGACCGACGCCGACCGCAGCCGCGGCGCCGTTCTCGACGCGGCCATCGCCCTGCTGGGCCGGCGCCCGGATGCGAGCATCGAGGACATCGCCTCGGCCGCGGGTGTCGTCCGGCAGACCGTGTACGCCCACTTTCCGTCGCGCAGCGCTCTGGTCGGCGCAGTGCTCGAGCGTCTGACCGCCGAGACCGCGGCCGGCCTGGCCGCGCTCGACCTGACGACCCCGCCCGCCGACGAAGCACTACGACGATGGCTGCGAGCGACCTGGAACATCATCGACAGTTATCCCGTCCTGCTCAGTCCCGTGATCGCCGAGGCCGCGCCGGCCGCCGAGGAGAACGAGCGTCACGAACCCGTCACCGCCCAACTGATCGAGTTGATCCGTCGCGGCCGGCGGACCGGCGTGTTCGATACGAGCTCACCGGAGTCGTGGGCGGTCGCCGCGGTCATCGCCCTCGGCCACGCCGCGGGGCAGGAGGTCGCAGCGGGCCGGATGAGCCGGGACGACGCGGGAGCGGCCTACCGCGACGGCGTCATGCGCCTTCTCCTGAACCGGCCGGCCGCCGGGAACGGCTGACGCCGGCACCGCGGTATCAGCGGCGTCCCTTGGCCGGCCTGCCGGTACCGAACGTCAGCACCGCGACGCCGACGCCGGCGAAGAACAACGGAGCGAGCAGGACGGCGGGCAAGGAATCCAGCGGTGAGTCAGGCGAGAACGAAGCTCGCCATCACGATTGCGCTCCTGCGACTCGGAGAACGGCGTTCCTCACCCACGGGAAGCCGCCGGCTTTGTTTTGTTCGCCCCTCGTCGGGGTGATTGCGTCGTGCAGCAAGCGGGCGACCTCGCGGGCCGACGGGCGTTTCCGCGGCTGTGGCATCAGGCGGCGGCGATGAACGGCCACAACCTGTTCGGGTACGTCGCAGTGGTCCGGGAGCCGGGGGAGCGGTGAGAGGGCGCGGGAGACGACGACGTCGCGGAAGGTGTGGCCGGTCCAGGCCGGGCGACCGGTCAGACAGGTGTGCAGGACCAGGCCCAGTGCATAGATGTCGGCTGCCGGTCCGGCGGCTTCGCCGCGCATTTGTTCCGGGGCGAAATAGGCGGGCGTTCCCCAGACCCGGCCGTCGTCGCCGATCGAGGACTCGCCGGGAGCAGCCGACACGCCGAAGTCGACGACTTTGGGGCCGGCGGGAGCAAGCATGATGTTGCTTGGTTTGATGTCGCGGTGAACGACGTTGTGGTGGTGCGCGGCCGCTAGGGCGCAGGCGATGTCCATGCAGATGCGCGCGGCGTCGTGCCACGTCAGCGGGCCGGTGTCGTGAAGGTGGGCGGCCAGCGATCGGCCGGGGAGGAATTCCATGACGACGAACGGCAGGTAGTGGCCGCCTCGTTCCATCTCGCCGTAGTCGAAGACGCGGACCACATTGGGGTCAGTCGGGCCGCGCTCAGTGCGTCGCGGCGCACCGCGTCGCGGTACCTGTAGTTGTTGGACCGCTCGGGTGTCACCACCTTGATGGCTACGGGTCGGTTCAGGACGGTGTCGGTCGCGAGGTGCACTGTAGCCATGCCGCCGCGGGCGATCTCGTCTCCGAGGCGGTAGCGCCCGGCGAGCGTCATGATTCACACCTCCGCACATATGAGCTCCGGCGATTGGGCATCCTGGCAATCGTTGGTCGCGGATGCGGCGGGAGTTCCGCGATCGCGTGACGGTTGTGCGACACTCCGGCTGGTCTCAGCGAGCCGATTCAGGTGCAACCATGAATCATTCATGACCCTGGGCAGCGAGTGCCGCTCCGGTTTTCCGCTTTTCCGTGCGCGATCCTGTGGCACTACCCGCTTGTTTTGACCGCCGCCGAGGCGGCATCATGTGCACCGTTGCATCTTTTGCGGAGGACGGATGACAAGCGGCGGACGGGCGGCGGAGTTCCTGCTCGTGCAGGACGACGTCGCCGATGAACTGTTCCTGCGCGAGATCCTCGAGTCACATCGCGTCTTGAACACCCTGCACGCAGTCCGCGACGTCGCGACCGCGTCCGCGTACCTCGACGGATCGGCGCCCTATCGCGCTCCCGGCCGGCCCGATCTGATCCTGCTCGATCTCAACCTGCCCGGTCGCGACGGCCGGGCATTCCTGGCCAAGGTGCGCGCCGATCCGGTGACCGCCGGCACACCGGTGATCCTGCTGGCCGACTCGCCGGTCGCCGAGCAGATTCTGCGCGGACAAGGCTTGCCGGTGCAGGGCTATGCCCGTAAGCCGGTCGACTTCGAAGCCTTGGCCGAGATCGTTCGATCTCAGGCCTCGTTCGGCTTCGAGGTACGTCGGCGGGATTGATCGCAGCGATCAACTATCCGTGCCCGGCGCCGCGGATCCGCCGGGGTGATCTCGGAGCGTGCCGCCCTCAGTCCTCGGGTGCGGCGGTGAAGATGCGGCCGGGATCACTGCCGTCGGTGTCGGTCTCGGTGTCGGCGAGCGCGAGGACTTCGTCGCCGGCGTGCAGGACGGTGTTCGGCGCGGCCTGGACCAGCCGGCCGTCGCGGTTGATCATGCTGATCCAGAGGTTTTCGCCGAGGGGCAGGTCGGCGATGGTGCTGCCGTCGGCGGTCGAGCCGGCGGCGACCCGGTAGCGGTGCAGGCCGGTGGGTTCCTCCCGAAAGCGCATGCCGAGCGCCCACGGTTCCAGCTCGGTGCTGCGCATGGGTACCTTCGCCCACTTGGCCACGGTGGGGGCGAGGCCGCCCTGGACGACGACCGAGAACGTGACCACGACGAAGACGATCTCGTAGATGCGCTGGGCGCCCGGGATGCCGGCGGTGAAGGCGAAGGTGCCCAGCAACACCGGCACGGCGCCTTTGAGGCCGGCCCAGAGTACGAAGATCCGCTCGCCGGCGCGCAGCCGTACGGGCAGCGAGACGAGGCCGACCAGCAGCGGCCGCACGAGGAGGGTGAGCACGACCGCGATGATCAGGCCGGGCCACAACGCGTGAACCTTGGGCAGGTCGCGCAGGGAGATGGTCAGGCCGAGCACCACGAACGCGACGACCTCGGCCAGGCTCGCGACGGCGCTGTGGAACCGCTCGATCTCCCGCTTGTACGGTGCGTTGGCGTCACCCACGACGATCCCGGCGACGAAGACAGCCAGGAAGCCGGAGCCGCCGGCCACGGTGGCCAGACCGTAGACCGCACCGGCGAACGCCAGTGTCCGGAGCGGGTACAGCGCCTCGCTGGGCAGCGGCAACCGGCGCATCAGGCGCTGCAGCAGCCAGCCACCGGCCGCCCCGGCCACACCGCCGATCGCCATCTGCCGGACGAACTCGACCAGGCCGTGCACCACCGCGTCGCCGCCGCTGAGCCCGGCGGCGCCCACCAGCACCGCCATCAGAGCGATGCCGACCGGATCGTTCGCCCCGGCCTCGCCTTCCAGCAGCACACCGGAGCGCCCGACGATCTCGCGACGGCCCAGTACGGAGAACACGACGGCCGGGTCGGTGGGAGACAGCGCGGTACCCAGCAGCAAGGCCACCTGCCAGCCGAAGCCCAGCCCGAAATGGGCGAACGCGGCGATACCGGCCGCGGTGACCGCGGTCCCGGCCACGCCGATCCAGAGCACTGCCCCGGCGTTCGGCCGCAGATGACGCCAGCCGAGGCCCATCCCACCGTCGAACAGGATCATGATCAGGGCGACGGTCACCACGTTCTGGACCGTCTGCACCCGCATCGAGGCGAGCGAGGGAAACAGGTCGGACGCCACGGCCGCGCCGACCAGGAACAGCGCCGGAGCGGGGATCCGGATCCGGTCACTGATCCGGTTCGACAGGATGGTCACCACAACGACCAACGACACCCCGAGCACGACCCAGCCGAAAGACTCGACACCCTTCACGAGGGGTCACGCTAGCCGGATTCGTCGGAAGTATGCGTACGGCGTCCGGTGGGTTGGCGCTGCGCCCCGGACGGGGGTGCTGTCAGCGTTGCGGCAGGTCGCGGCGGCGGAAGGCGACGAATGCGGCCAGCACCAGGACGATGGCGAGGCCGCCTGGCACGGCCGGGCCGCCCGGGCCGGCGGTTCCCAGCGGGGAGTTCCCGGCATGGGTTGTGGGTTTCAAGATTGGCACTCCACTGTCCGAAGTCGAGGTTTAAGGCACCACCGGGAGGGGGAGGCGGGCGCGCATCGTGTGGGGGCGGACGCCGCCCCTGAAGGGAGGGTTCCTGGTGAACGGCCGGAAGCCGCGTTTCCGCGTACCGCCTCAGGCCCGGCCGGAATCGCCGGGTCTCCCTGCTGTTGCTGTCGTCGCCCGCAGGCCTGCTGACGGGGGCGCTGTAGCCAGTCGTCGGGTGTCGGCCCGACGTACTTCGAAGATGGAAGGTCTACCCCCATGGACCAGTCTGTATCCACCGAAGATGAGAACGTGCCACCCGAGGAGAATGAGAATGAGGATGCGGAACGGGCCGACGAGCCCGAGGAGGATCAGGAACGGAGCATCGCCGATCCCAGGCCGTATTACCGGACGTGCGAGAGGCTGCTCCGCGACGACGTGCCGGCGATTTTTCACGGGCTTCGCCTGCTTCCGCCGGGCAACCGCCGCGCCCTGAGCGTGATTTACGCCGTCACCCGGCGTATCGTGCGGGCGGCTCACAGCCACCGTCCGGTCGAGGAGCGGCAGGCGGAACTGGACTCCATACGCATGTCGCTGCGGCAGCCGCCGACCGACGAGACCGACCCGGTACTCGCCGCGTTGGCCGACACCGCGGCGAAGACCCCGATTCCGCTGGCGGCCTTCGACGAGATGATCGCCGCCCATCGGGCCGACGTCGAGGAGTCGCGCATCGACGACGCGAGCGATCTGTTGTTCTACTGCCACAGCACCGGGGGCGCTATCGGCCGGCTCGCGCTCGCCGTCTGCGGCGGCGAGCAAACTCGTACGGCGTGGGCACGCGCCGACGCGCTGGGCGTGGCATTGAAGCTCACCGAGATTCTCCGGAACCTTGGTACGGACCGCCGACGGGGCCGAATCTACCTGCCCGCCGAGGATCTGCACCGCTTCGGCTGCACCCTGGAACTGGGCCGGCGAGGGTTTCTCGATCCGCCCGGCCGACTCATGTCGCTGATTCAATTTGAGGCGTTCCGGGCCGACTGGTGGTACCGAGAAGGTGCGGGCCTGGTGCCCATGCTCGACCGGCGCGCCGCGGCCTACGTTGCCGGTCTGCACGCGCTCCACCACCACCTGCTCCGGCAGATCATTGCCGACCCCCTGACCGTCACGTCGTCTCACCCGTCGTTGCCGGTGCGGCGGAGGCTCTGGACCACCGGCCGAGCGGTGCTGAGGCAGTCGGCATGACACCTGTAATCCTCGGGTCCTGTCCCGCGGGCACAGTCGTGGCGCCCATGCACCTGGAGGCAGTGGCTCTGCGCCGCGGGCTCGAAAGGCGGCTCGACGCTGCCGGGCTGAAGGTACGGCATATCGGCACGGGTCCTTGGCGGGCGCGACGCGCCGGCGCCAGCCAGGAGGTGCGCAGCAGCCCCGCCGTCGTGCTGGCGGGGATCGGCGTTGCGCTGGCACCCGACCTGCAGCCCGGCGACATTGTCGTCGCCGACCGGGTGCGGGCCGACGCTCTCACCGAAGGGCCGGTCCCGGCGACCCGGCTGCTTCCGGGTGCGCCGATGTTGGCGGGCGCTCTGATCCGGCGCGGTCTGCGGGTCCACCTGGGCGCTGTGATCAGCACCGACCGGATAGCGGACCCCAACGCCCGGGAGCGGCTGGCGATGGCCGGGGTCCTTGCCGCCGACCGGGAATCGGCCTGGGTTCTGAGCGGCCGAATCGCGGGCCGGGCCGCCTGCGTACGGGTCGTCGCGAGCAGCAGTTCGGCCGGATCGTCGTGGCGAGGCGGCATCGCGGGACTGCGGGCCGCCTTACGCGCGCTCCCGACGGTCGCGGACGGCATCGTGGAATGGTGTGAGGCCGGCGACCGGCTCTGTGGGGCACCGACGACATCGCGGCCGCGATGAGTGCTCTGGGAGCCGATCGCGTTAGCCGGAACAGCCATGCTCCACTGGCGATCCGGCCGGGCGGCGACTGTGAAAAAGAACCGATCTGATCGGCGCCGGGGCGGTTTCGCCGCTGCCCTGGCCCCGGTGCCGGCGGCACTCACCAGAACTCGGTTGTCACCGGCCCTGCTCAACCACGAACTCGGCCAACTTGTGCAGATCGCTGCGCGCGGCAGCGGAAATGGCTGCGCCGTGAAGCGCAGTGAGGGCGGCGGTGGCCTCGCGCCACGCCTGATCGCCAGCCCAGGCTCGGCCCCCGGCCGCCTCGACGAGGTCGGCGATGCGCTGCACGTCGGTGGCCGAGTGCGGGGAGCGCCGACGGTAGAACTCCGAGACGGCCCGAGCGGTGAACGGATCGCCCATCGCGGCCCGGACGACCGGAAGGGTCCGCTTGCCCGCACGCAGATCGGCGCCGGCTGGCTTACCCGTCACCTGCACATCTCCCCAAATGCCCAGTACGTCATCGACAAGTTGGACCGCGACGCCGAGGTGACCGCCGAAGGACGCCATCTTTTCGACCAGCTGAGGCGGACCGCCGCCGGCCAACGTGCCGAGGGCGCCCGAACAGGAGAGCAACGCTCCGGTCTTGTCCGCCGCGATTCCCAGGCACTCGTCCAGATCGAGGCTCTCGCGCTGTTCGATATCGAGTTCGGCAGCGTGTCCCGCGGTCAGCCGGCGGACGGCACCCCCGAGCCGCTGGACCGCCGCGGTCCCGCGGTCCGCGGGGGCGACAATCTCCGCGGCCAGAGCCAGCAACGCGTCTCCCGCGAGAAGAGCGCGTCCCACTCCGAAGACCGCCCACGAGGTGGGCCGGCCGTGTCGTTGCGGGTTTCCCTCCATCACGTCGTCGTGGATGAGGGAGAAGTTGTGGACGAACTCGACCGCGACCCCGGCCGGCACGCCGGAGCTGTACCGGCCGCCTGCCGCCCTCGCCGCCAGCAGCGCCAGCCAGGCCGGCAACTCCTTGCCGCCGGGAAGTGCGGGTGAGCCGTCGGCGTTCCAGAACCCGAGTTGGTAACCCGCCACGAGCCGGTTCATCCGGTCGAGCCGGTCCAGCGCGGCGCGCATCGCCGGCTGCACGTGACAACGCAGCTCCGGCATGCTCAAGGTGGACGCCGGCGTCATGGTGGCACAACCTCTCATCATCGAACCTGAAGGTGCCGGATCGAGAACGGGATGCCGGGGCGCCGCAGACTCCCATCGGTGAGCCGGGCGCATCGGATCCGGAGCCGGAGTGGGCGGCAGCTTCCTGTCGGCGTCAAGGAAGCCGCCGCCCGGGGGGCTTCTCGGCCCACCCGTCCGCCGTGTTCCAGGCACCCCCTGCCGGGAACCGCGGCGCGCTTTCCGGTCGAACGGTGCCTCCCCCGCAAGGGATGTCTGCGACTCGCTCGCCGGGAGCGGGCGTGACCTACCCGAACCAGGGCCGTTTACTCCCTTCATCTCCGATTCGGCCGATCGGTGGGCGGCGCCGTCCGCACGTAGCGGCGACGCGCCCCGGAGGTCGTGGTCCCCTCGCTGCTCCGGCCGATGCCTGCTGGGGCGGGCCGGCTGCGGGCGGCTCGAAGGGTGACGATCCGCCTCAGTCCGCAGGAGGCCGCGCAGCTTGGTCAGCGCGGCCCGCAACAATCGCGAGGTGTGCATCTGAGAGACACCGATCCGCTCGGCGATCTCCGCCTGAGTGTGGTTTCCGTAGTAATAGAGGCAGATGATGTGTCGCTCGCGCTCGGTCAGCTCGGCCAGGGCCTCGCCCAGATCCAGGTGGTTGTCGACCTTCTCGTAGCCGTCGTCTTCGCCGCCGATGACGTCGCCCAACTGCAGTTCGCCGTCCATGAGCAGCGGTGTCGACAGCGGCGCTGCCCGGCGGCCTCGTGCCGCTTGCAGCCCATCCAGGACATCGTCGTCCGCGATGTCGAGATCCGCCGCGATGTCGGCGATCGTCGGCGGGCGTCCCAGCGACTGCGCGAGGCGGCTGCGGGCCTCCTCCACGATCAGGTACAGGTCATGCATCCGCCGAGGCACGCGGACCGCCCACCCGTGGTCCCGGAAGTAACGCTTCAGCTCCCCGGAAATCTTGCCGACGGCGTAGGCAGCGAAATCATCACCGACCGCGGGGTCGAACCGGTCGATGGTCTTGATCAAGGCAAGTGCGGCCGTCTGCCGGAGATCGTCGGCCTGTCCCGGGTCGCGGGAGTACCGCCGCGCTATTCGCTCGGCCAGGGGGAGCCACGCCACGATTGCTTGCTGCCTCACAGCGACCCGCCGCGGGTGACTGCAGGGAAGGCCGCACAGCTCACCGATCAACTCGGCGGCGGCTCGGGTCTTCGACGCAGTTTGCGGTGCGCCGGGCCGGTAACGCTGATTCCACATTATTGTGCCTCCCCTGAGGACCGCGCGCTTACCCCATTGCCACGGTTCAAACCATCAATTTCTCGAGGCGGGAATTTTCGGGAGTAAAGCCGGAACGGCGTCCGAGGACCCAGCCGGCGCATCTCACGCTGCGTCACAGCGAAGGGGTGCTCAGAGCGGATGAAGAGCGGGTACGCGCGCGGCGACCAGGGACAGCGGGGATCGATATGCCCGGCTTCTCATGACGGGAAAACCTCCAAAGCACCGTTATCCCGGATTTATTGGAGTCGCTTCCGCCGGCCTGTCCGCGCTCCCGCCGCGCAGTCCGAAGGGCTCTGCAAAGAGCGCCTGTTCGCGTGTTTGAAACGACGGGCGATGGTATTCAGTGGCGCCGATCAACACGATTCCGATCACTCTGGGTAACTTCGTAGGGTCAAAAAATAGGGGCCATTGATGACACGAATTGACGAACAGGGAAGATTCCCGCAACGACTCGGTGACCTCGATTCCGTCGCGCGGGCATATGCCGACGGTTTCGCCGGGGCGTCCTCACGTCAGCGTGTCCGTATGCGTGAGGCGCTGACCCGACACTGCCTGCCCTTTGCCGGCCGGATCGCACGGCGGTATCGGGGCCGGGGCGAGCCCCTGGACGACCTGGTGCAGGTCGCCCGGCTCGGCCTGGTGAAGGCGATCGCCCGATACGACCCCGCCCGCGGCTCCTTCACGGCCTACGCGCTCACCACGATGGACGGCGAAATCAAACGGCACTTCCGCGATGCCACCTGGGGGGTGCACGTCTCTCGGGGCGTCCAGAATCTCGGCCTGCAGGTACGTCTCGTGTCGGCGGATCTGAGCGCGCAGCTGCGGCGGAGCGTCACCGTCGCGGAGATCGCCGACCAGATCGGCGTGGCACCGGGAGCGGTCGCAGAAGCCCTCGAGTCGATCGCGAACTACTCGCCGGCGTCACTCGATGCGCCGGCGCCGGGTAAGGAAACAGGCATCCCCATCGGAGAATCGCTCGGTGAGCATGACGGACAGCTGGACCTGGTGGCTGACAAGATCACCCTTGCTGCGCTGCTCGACCACCTCCCCGCCCGGGAACGTCACATTCTGACCCTCCGGTTCTTCGGCAATCTGACCCAGGCCCAGATCGCGACCGAACTCGGGATCTCCCAGATGCACGTGTCGCGACTGCTGAACCGTGCCCTCGGGTGGATGCGTGAGGCCATGCTCGGCGACGTGACACCGCCCCGCTCCTTCGCCGTGGGAATCAGCCGGTTCGAGATGCGGGCTCGTTCCGTGGACGACACCCATACCGTGGAGGTGCGCGGCGAAGTGGACCGCGACACCGCAGGGCGGCTCCGCTTCAACCTGACCCATGCGATCGAGACTGTACGGCCGAAGAAGATCCTGGTAATCCTGGCCGAGGTCCCGGTCATCGATGCGGCCGGCGTCGCCGCGCTGGCTGATGTCGCCTCAGCTGCCAGCTCGGCCGGCATCATCCTGGAACTGACTCGCGCAAATCCCCTCGTGCGTCAGGTGCTGGCGGTGACCGGGCTCAAACACCTTTTCCGTACGGCGGTGTAAACGTCAGAGTTTCGGCCGCCGCCCGGAGGATCAGGTCTCACCCGTCGCACCGCACGCGAGCAGGTGAGCGCCCGATCAGCGGAAGTCTCCGACGGCGACCGCCGCGCCGAAGCCGTTTCCCGATCGCGGACGCGGGTACGGCTCCCGGAAGCGACGGCAGACAGGAGGGGACATGCCGGGCCTTCGTCGTGGATCTCGGCGGCTGGCACGCCGCGGCCAACCCGCTGCACGTCCCGCTGTCCGGCCTACCGGCCCTCGGGTGGTGGCCCGCAGCTACGACCGGACGGCGCTGCCGGCCAACCGGGTCCGCTCGGCGACCAACTGGCTGTTCACCGCCGCCGGCTCCCGTCCCGCCGTGCACCTCGGCCCTGGTGCCCGGCCCGGCGGTGCCGCTGGGCACCGACGCCCCCGAACTGGTCCACCCGTCCCGCTGAGGAGCTCGCCTTGCGTGCGTTGACCGTCCAACCGATGGCTAAGAATTCGGCCGAGGTCCGAGACGTTCCCGTCCCGCAGGCCGGCCCCGCGGAGATGCTCGTTGAGGGTCTCGCCTTGGGCATCTGCGGCACCGATCGGGAGATTGTGGCAGGGGAGTACGGCTGGGCGCCGCCCGGCCGGGATCGGCTGGTGCTGGGTCATGAGTCGCTGGGCCGGGTGCGGACCGCCCCGGCGGGCTCCGGGTTCTCGCCCGGTGACCTGGTTGTAGGCGTGGTGCGCCGGCCCGACCCGGTGCCCTGCGGCGCATGCGCGCACGGCGAGTTCGACATGTGCCGCAACGGCCAGTACGTCGAGCGGGGCATCAAAGAGGTCGACGGGTACGGGAGCCAGCTGTGGACGGTCGAGACCGATTACGCGGTGAAGCTAGCCCCCCGGCTGGAGCACGTGGGCGTGCTCATGGAGCCGACGACCGTGGTCGCCAAGGCGTGGGAGCAGGTCGAGAAGATCGGCGCTCGCGCGTGGTTCGAGCCGAAGCGGGTCCTGGTGACCGGTGCGGGACCGATCGGGCTGCTCGCGGCACTGCTCGGCGTGCAGCGGGGCCTGGACGTACATGTGCTGGACATCGCCACCGACGGGCCGAAGCCGGAGGCCGTCAAGGCCCTCGGCGCGCAGTACCACTCGTCGGGTGTGGATGACGTAACGGCGCGGGCCGAGCCGGATGTCATCATCGAGGCCACCGGGGTGTCCCGTGTGGTCTTCGAGGCGATGGCGGGTACCGCGTCGTACGGGATCGTCTGCCTGACCGGCGTCTCGCCGGTCGGCCGGAAGATCGCGGTGGACGTCGGCGCCGCGAACCGGGACATGGTCCTGGAAAACGACGTCGTCGTGGGTTCGGTCAACGCCAACCTGGGTCATTACGCCGCGGCGGCCGATGCCCTGGCGAAGGCCGACGTGGACTGGCTGTCCCGGCTGGTCACCCGGCGGGTTCCGCTCGAGGGTTTCACCGAGGCCCTGGCCGCCCGTACCGACGACATCAAGGTCGTCGTCGACCTGACGGCGTGACGGGCATGCCGGGACACATCGAGGACTACGCGCTCATCGGCGACCTGGAATCGGCCGCCCTCGTCGGCCGCGACGGCGCCATCGACTGGCTCTGCCTGCCTCGCTTCGACTCGCCCGCCTTCTTCGCGGCCCTGCTGGGCGAAGAGTCCGCCGGGCACTGGCGGATCGCTCCCGCCGGCGCGAGCGCCGCCACCACCCGGCGTTACCGGGGCGAAACGCTGGTGCTGGAGACCAAGTGGCAGACCTCTGAAGGTGCGGTGCGGGTCGTCGACTTCATGCCGCCGCGCGGAGAAGCCGCCGACGTCGTCCGCCTCGTCGAGGGACTGTCCGGTACCGTGCCGATGCGCATGGACCTGGTTCTGCGTTTCGACTACGGCCACGTCGTGCCCTGGGTCCGCCGGCAGGAACCGGACCTGGCCGCCATCGCCGGTCCCGACGCGGTCTGGCTGCGCACCGACATCCCGCTGCACGGCCACGATCACACCACGGTCGCGGACTTCACCGTACGCGCGGGGGCGCGGGTGCCGTTCGTCCTGACCTATCAGGCGTCACACCTACCCCGGCCGCGCCCGGTTGACCCCGTCGAGGCGCTGGCCACCACCGACCGGTACTGGCGGGACTGGATCGCGCGCTGCGACTACGACGGCCGGTGGCCCGAGGCGGTCCGTCGCTCGCTGATTCTGCTCAAGGCGCTGACGTACGCTCCGACGGGCGGCATTCTCGCCGCCGCCACCACCTCACTTCCCGAACAGCTCGGCGGTCCCCGCAACTGGGACTACCGCTACTGCTGGCTGCGGGACGCCACGTTCGCGCTGCAGGCGCTGCTGGGCACCGGATATGTCGCCGAGGCGAAGGCATGGCGGGAGTGGCTGCTGCGGGCGGTCGCCGGCGACCCGGCCGATCTGCAGATCATGTACGGGCTGGACGGCACCCGTCGCCTGCACGAATACACCCTCGACTGGCTGGGCGGCTTTCGTGGCTCCGCCCCGGTCCGGGTCGGCAACGCTACCGCCGGGCAACTCCAACTGGACGTCTGGGGCGAGGTTCTGGACGGCCTCCATCTGACCCGCGAGGCCGGCGTCGCCGCCAGCGATGCCGGCTGGGATCTGCAACGCGCGCTGCTCGACTTTCTCGAGGGCAACTGGCGCCGGACCGACAACAGCCTCTGGGAGGTACGCGGCGACCGGCGGCAATTCGTGCACTCCAAGGTCATGGCGTGGGCGGGTTTCGACCGGGCGGTCCGCGCAGTCGAGAACCACGGGCTGCACGGACCGGCGGACCACTGGCGCCGCATCCGCGACGACATCCACGCCGAGGTCTGCAACAAGGGATTCGACGCGGATCGCCATACCTTCACCCAGTCGTACGGTTCCGCTGCCCTGGACGCGGCGCTGCTGCTCATCCCGCGCGTAGGCTTCCTCCCCGCGACGGACTCCCGCGTGATCGGCACGGTCGAGGCGGTGCAGCGCGAGTTGTGCCCGGACGGCTTCGTACTCCGCTACCGGCCCGAACACGACAACGTCGACGGCCTGCCCGGCACGGAGGGCGCGTTCCTCGCCTGCAGCTTCTGGCTGGTCGACGCCCTGCACTCGGTCGGCCGCCGGGACGAGGCCGAGCGCATGTTCGAGCGTCTGCTCGCCCTGCGCAACGACGTCGGCATGCTCTCCGAGGAGTACGACCCGTCGTCGGGGCGGCAGCTCGGCAACACTCCGCAGGCGTTCAGCCTCGTCGGACTGGTCAACTCGGCGCGGCTGCTCAGCGGCGCGTCGACCCGGACGTCAGCCGATCCCGACGGCCAACGGACCCGCCCGAGGACGCGGTGACGGCCAGACCTGTACGGACTCTCGGAGGTCCGCAGCGCGGCTCACGAAAGTGCGGAACATCGTCCAAGCCGGCGGCGGCCAGTGTCCTGCGCTCAGCGCGCAGGCCGGATCGGACTCACGGGCTGGAAGCACGAGCCTGGAGGAGAGGTAGCAGCAACGCCACCGCGCGGTCGAACGCCGGCGTGTGCGCGGCGCAATCGTCGGCGGTGATGCTCCAGGACGGCGTTCTGATCAGGTATCTGAACCCGTCGGCGCAGCGCACCGCCGTCGCGACGGTGCCCGGCTTCGGCGGGGCAGCTTCGGTGAGTGCCCGCTTCAGGGTGGCGAGGCGGCCGGTATCGAGGACTTTCGGCTTGCCGGTCACGCCGTCGTTCGTGACGGTGACCTGGCCGTCGTCGGTGATGTGGAGGTGCGCGTCCAGCCCGGCGAGACCTCCGGTGCGGGCGAAGTCGAGGGGGAGGACGTCACCTGCCGACGGCCGGGAGGCGCCGGGCGTGCCGGCGGAGGCATTGGGGCCGGTGCCGGCGTCCGGCCGGGCGCATCCGGACATCGCGCCGAGGACGACCACGGCGGCGAGGACTGCTGTGTGAGTTTTGCGCATGCCGATGGGACGGGGGCGTCGGAGTGCGGGTTCCCTGGGGCGCGCTCCCCGGATCTCGTTACGGTCCTTGATCGCGTCCTTGGTCTCGTCGGTGGCGTCGTCAGCCTCGGCGGCTCCGGTGCCGATGGCGAGCAGTCGCGGGCAGAAAGATCAGACGTGACCTGCGGGCCATCCGGCACCGAAGCCGAGGCGCGGGCGAATCCGTCGGGTCATTCCAGCGTCACGCCCCAGGTGGTGGTCACCGACGCGCCCGGTTCCAGGCGGATGACGTGGTCGCCGCTTTGGAACCCGTTCGGCGGGCACGTCATCGGTTCGGTGCCCAGTCCCCGGCGGCGGCGTCCCGCGGCCAGGGCGTCGGCGGTGTACAGCTCGAGGACCGGGTAGCTGTCGTCGACCCAAAGGGACACGGTGCGGCCGTCGTTACCGGTGAGGCGAACCCAGGCGCGGCCGTCCGGGCCCCGAGTCAGGCCGGTGAACGCATCGTCGAGGTGCTGATCGCCCAGGATCCGCGGCGTCCGGAAGTCGAACGCCGTGGCCGCCACCTTCTCGGTGCCGGTCGGCAACTGGCGTACAGGATCAGTGAGGATCCGGGTATCGGCTGACATCTGAACGGTGCAGGTATCGATCGAACCCCGGCCGGGCGAGAGGTACGGGTGCTGTCCGGCTCCGTACGGGCACGCGTCGTCACCGACATTGCTCGCGGTCGTTGTCACGGTCAGGCCGTCCTCGCCCAGGCGATAGTCGATCCGGACGTCGATTGCGAACGGATATCCCGGCATCGGGAACAGCGTCGCGGACATCACGACCCGGGAATCGGTGTACTCGACCGGCTCCCATGGCCGCCACCGCATCAGACCGTGGATGGCGTTGTTCTTCTCCGGCTCGCTCAAGGCCACCTGGTGGTCGACGCCGTCGAACCGGTACCGGCCGTCGCCGAGACG
The DNA here is from genome assembly GCF_040682075.1 of Actinoplanes sp. NPDC051411. Lineage (NCBI taxonomy): Bacteria > Bacillati > Actinomycetota > Actinomycetes > Micromonosporales > Micromonosporaceae > Actinoplanes > Actinoplanes sp. NPDC051411. The sequence continues at coordinate 65,887 of NZ_JBFBAD010000021.1, forward strand.
GTTCGGCCACGGGATCAACGGGGCACCGTGCGCCGCGTCGCAGATCGCCTCGACCGGGTAGCTCTGCAGCACCTCCCGATCCCCGACATGGTAACTGCGGAGCCCGCCTCCGACCTCCACCACCGTCGCGCGGTGCAGGCCCGCGGCAATCTCGAACTGACGTCCTGACGGCGCCAAAGTCATACGAGTCCCCTCCGCTGTCGTGATTTCGTGCGCGTTCCGGGATCCCGGGCCATGCCAGGGGCGATACGTCATACCCGTACCGGTCAATTCGACGTGACCGCCGTGGACGCTCCGACCCGTTCCGCCGGCTGGGAGCGGCGGACGTCACATAGAATCCCCGGGTCACCGCCTACCCGCCCGTGGAAGGGCGAAACGTCCGCCGCCGACGCCATGGCCGTTCCAGGCCGATGCCTCAGGCGACCGAGACACAGCTTGACCACGGAGATCCTCCCGAACTGCCCGGTTGTCACCGCTGCCGTCCCTTCGCCGGCTGCCTACCCGATGCCGTCGCCGTCAATCGGCCTCGGCGGCTCGAGCAGCTGGCCCACATCGTCCGGCATCTGAGTGACTGCCGCTCACCGGCAGCGCGGCCGGCCACAAGCGACGGTGCGGGTCGCCTGGCAGAGGGTCCATGGTCAGCACCTCACTCTCCCCGCGCGCCAACACCTCGGGCCCGCGGGGATCGTCAGCGGGTTGCCGTCGCCGGCGGACAGCGCTTCGGTGCTGTATGTCCATCGGTACGAGCTAGTCCAACCTGAGCGCGGGTCCGCGCGGTCGTTCGCCGAGCGCGACCTCGACGCCGCCCGGACCGTCCGCTGCCCCGAGGGCGTCCCTCGCGTGCTGCCGCTCGGCGACCCACCAAGTCTGTCGGCGCCCTCTCCGAGCCGGAGGGCCGCCGGGTCATCGCCGCCCTGGACCTCGCCGAGAAGAACATGGACTGAGTGGTGGCCGCGTTGAAGCGGATCGTCGAGGTCACGCAGGGTGGTGGCGAGATCAACATCGTGGTCGCGGGCGTGAACGTGGGCGCGCAGTCGTCCTGGAACGCCGAGGCCAGATGGTGCTTCGAGCCGGTCGCGGGTCTACGAGGCACCGCGCCGTTTCGCGCGGTACATCGCGGCGTCGGCCTGGGCGACGAGCGAGCTCGCGTCAGCGGCCGGATCGGCCGACCAGGCGACACCGACGCTGATGGCCGGTCGGATCACGGTGTCGCGGAGCTTCACCGGTCGACGCACCTTCTGCGCGAGACGTTGACCAAGCCGGTCGGCCTGCTCCGCTGACGGTACCCCGCGCGCGATGACCAGAAATTCGTCGCCGCCGAGCCGTCCGACGTCGGCGTCACGGCTGCCGTCGCGTAGCCGTTCGCCGACGGCGACCAGAAGATGATCGCCGGCGGCGTGGCCGTGCGTGTCGTTGATCTGCTTGAAGCGATCCAGATCGAAGAACAGGACCGCTACCCCAGCGGCGTCGGTGCAACCAGCCACAGCAGTCGTCAGAACGTCGAGGATGGCGGCTCGGTTCAAACATGCGGTCAGACCGTCCTGGACGGCTCGGCGAATGATCTCAGCCCGTTGCCGCGCGTCATCCGTAATGTCTGTCACGCAGAGCAGAGCGCCCGTTGTGCCGTAGCCGGAACGGCCGACCAGGGCGCTCAGGATGATGGCACACCGGCGTACCCCGCGGTGCGGATGGCTCAGCGACAGCTCGATCTCGCTGTCGTCCCCGGCCAGGACTGACTTCACCGCGGCATCCAGGACCGGCAGGTCAGTGGCCACAATGAGACCGAACCGATCGTCGAGATGGTCGCCGTTGGCCTGGCCGCAGACGTCGTCGAGCTTGCCATTGCTGAAAACGATCGCCCGGTCGCTGTCGATCTGCGCAATCCCGAACGGCAGTGCCTCGGCGAGGTGGCGCAGCAGCTGACTACTGACCGTCGTTCGGTCGTCGGCCGGCCGGTCGATCAGAGTCAGCTCGGTTTCCACCGAGGCCTCGTCGCCGGTATCCACGGTGTTGATCGCCTCGACCCAGAGCCATCGACCGGAAGCGGTGCGGTGTCGCACCTGAATCGTGTACGGCTTCTGCGGGTCGCCGAGCATCCGGACCCAGGACGAGAATGCTTGCTCATGGTCGTCGGCATGAATGAAGTCGGTCGACCGGTGGCCCACCATGTCCTCACGGGCGAAGCCGAGCACCTGGAGTACGAGGTCATCAACCTCGAGGATCACTCCGGTGAGGTTCTTCCGCATACGACCGGGCACGACACTCACGTCTTCCTGTTCGGCTGTCGGCGGGCCGACCTGAGCAAGCCCGATGACACCGGGGGAGGACGGGCCAAGGACGGTCAGGAACTCGATGTGTGGGTGCGGGCATCCGAGCCCGGAGGCTCGCGGGCATTCACCCGTTTCTGCGGGCAACTATTGGGCACAGCATTCTGTCGTGGAGAGCGGGCAACTGATCGCGGGACGGTATCGGCTGCGTGAGCGGCTGGGTTACGGTGGAATGTCGGTGGTCTGGCGCGCTGACGACGACGTGCTGGGTCGTGAGGTGGCGATCAAGGTGCTCTCGGCGGCCCTCGCCGGTGATCCCGAGCTGCGCCGGCAGATCCGCGCCGAGGCCCGCACGGCCGCCGGCTTGCGGCATGCCAATGTGGTCGCCGTCTACGACTACGGCGAGTTCATCGACGCCGGTCGCACGCTGTCGTACGTCGTGATGGAACTTGTCGACGGGCGCTCGCTGGCCGACCTGCTCACCGCGGGCGCACTGCCGTGGCGGCTGGCGGTGGTAGTCGGCGCACAGGTCGGTGCCGCCCTCGCGGCCGCGCACGGCGCCGGGATCGTGCATCGTGACATCAAGCCGGCCAACGTCATGGTGACCGCGACCGGTGTCAAGCTTGTCGACTTCGGCATATCGGCGGCTGTCGGCGAGGTCGACGGCCGCGACGGTCTGCTGCTCGGGACCCCCGCCTACCTCGCGCCGGAACGGATCGCGGGAGCGCCGGTGCGCCCGGCCACCGACGTCTACGCCGTCGGCCTGTTGCTCTACCGCTCGCTGTGCGGGCAGATGCCGTGGAACGCATCGACGGTCACCCAGATGGTGAAGGCTCACGTGTACGCGAGCCCGGCACCGATGCCGGTAGTGCCCGGCCTGCCGTCCGAAGTGAGCACGCTGGTCGCGCGTTGCCTGGCGAAAAACCCCGGCGAGCGGCCCACTTCGAGCGAGGTGGCGCGGACGCTCGGCGAGATCGCCGGTCTGCCGCCGGCGGCGCTGCTGCGCACGGCGGCCGAACCGACCGCATCCCTCGCCCGGGCCACCGGCCGCCGACCCCGCCGGGCACTGGCCGTGGCCGGCGCGTCGGCCGTGCTGCTGGCGCTCGGCGGCGGCTGGTGGGCCCTGGCCGACACGCCCACAGCCCGGTCAGCGGCGGCGGCCGCGCCGGTGTGCACCGCCGGCGTCTGCCCGGCCACACCCGGACCATCGAGCTCAGCGCCGCCGACCACTGTGCCGCCGCGGGGCACGGGCACCGTACGGTCCACGCCGAGCCTGACCGTCGCCGAGCCGGCGGTGAACCGCCGTGCAGGCAGTGAGACCGTCGCGGCGCACGCGCCGAAGGGGAAATCCGAAGCGGGCGGCAAAGGGAAGTCGAAAGGTCCGAAAGCCAAAAAACCCAAGCCACCGAAGCCCAAGAAAAAATGAACGGTCACCACCTCGCAGTACACGGACTACAGGCTGGCCCGTAGGCGTAGGCCCGCGATCTTGCGCAGCAGGTCGTCGGCGGTGAAGGGTTTTTCGATGAAGGCGATGTCGCCGTCGATGACATGGGTGCTGCCGAGCAGCCCGTTGCTGTACCCCGACATGTAGATCACGGGCAGGTCGGGCCGCTTGCCGGTCAACAGCTCGGCCAGGCGGGTTCCGGAGATCTCGGGCATGATCACGTCGGTCAGCAGCACGTCACAACCGTGCTCATCGAACAGGCTCAGGGCGTCGGTGCCGTTGGTGGCGGTCAGCACCTTGTAGCCATTGTTGTTCAGGATGCGGGTGATGACTCGGGCCAGGGCGATTTCGTCCTCGACGACCAGGATCGTGCGACCGTCGCCGCGTGGTGGTGGCGGTGCGGTGGCAGTGCTCGTCGCGCCGGCGGCCGAGGTGACCAGCGGTAGGTAGATCCGGAAGGTCGTGCCGATCCCGGCTTCGGAGTACACGTTGACGCCGCCGCCCGCTTCGGTGACGATGCCGTACACCGTGGCGAGTCCGAGTCCGGTGCCGCTTCCGCGCGGCTTGGTCGTATAGAACGGCTCGAAGATGTGCGCGACGGTCTCCGCCGACATGCCCTCGCCGGTGTCGCTGACCAGCAGCCGGGCGTAGACGCCGGCCGGCAGCGGCGGCTGCATGTTGAGTTCGTTGCCGTCCAGGGAGGCGGTGTTGGCCTCCAGGACGAGGATCCCGCCGTCGGGCATGGCGTCGCGGGCGTTGACCGCCAGATTCAACAGGACCTGGTGAATCTGGCCGGGGTCGGCGTGCACCGTGAGCGGCTGCGCGGCCGGGACGGTGACGAGGTTGATGTGCTCGCCGATGGTCCGGCCCAGCATCGCCTGTACGTCGGCCAGCGACGCGTTGAGGTCGACATCCTGCGGCTGGATGGCGTCGCCCCGGGTGAACGTCAGCAGTTGCCGGGTCAGGTTGGTCGCCCGTTCCACTGCCGTGCGGACCTGATGCAGGTCCGCCTGCACCTGCGGCTTGTCCGCGGTCTCCTCGATCACGAAGTCGGTGTAGTTGCCGATGATGGCCATGATGTTGTTGAAGTCGTGCGCGACACCGCCGGCCAAGTTGCCCAGACTCTCCATGCGTTGCGCCCGTTCGCTTCGTTCCGCGATGGCGCGTTGCCGCTCGGCGGCTTCCTTTTCCGCGGTGATGTCGCGCGCGATCACCGAGATGCCGATTGCCGTCCCGGCCTGATCCAGGATCGAGGTGAGCGTCAAGGAAAGGTCGACCGGTGTGCCGTCCTTGCGCAGCCGCCGGGCTTCATATGACATCGCCCGCGTGCCCTGCCGGATCTGGGCGAGCATGTCGGTTTGCTGGTCGGCGCCGATCGGTTCGGCCAGCATCGACGCCCGCCGGCCGAGGACCTCTTCGGCCCGATACCCGAACATCCGCTCGGCGCCGGCGTTCCAGGCCGTGATGTCGCCGTCCGGGGTCAGGCCGACGATCGCCTCGTCGGTGTGCTCGACCACGATGGCCAGGGTGGCCCGCTGGGCTTCGGCGACGTCCTGGGCGGCCCGTTCTCGCGCGGCGGCCTGGTCCAGCCGGTGCTGCCCCCACGGATCGACGTAGATGGCGCCCTCACCGAGCAGGACGCCGTAGCCGCGCCGCAGGCTCCAGTAGTAGACGCCGACGCTGGCGGTAAGCAGGTCCCACAATGCCGAGGTCCATGAGTAGCCCATCCCGCCGCCATGCATCCCGGGCATGTTTTCGGCCTGGGTGAAGCTTCGGTACGCCGTCAGCGCGTGCAGTCCGTGCCCGACCGCGCAACTGAAGAAGATCATCGACGTGGCCATGGCCAGCTTGTTCGTGCGCAGCTGTCCGGCTCGCGCGACCGGTACGGCGATCGCTGTCGTGATCGCCGCGTAGGCCACCATGATGACGAGATTTGCCAGCAGGAAGATCTGGTCCGGCACATCTATCAGATCGGACACCGATGCGCGGATCTGAGCGGAGGCCTGGATGCGGCGTCCGGCCGCACCAGGCGCTGATCACCATCACGCCCGCAGAGCTGAGGTTGCAGTCGAACCTCTCCCGATGGGGGATATGACAGGTTCCGCCCGACTAGCCTTGCCAGGAATGCTCTTATTGCCGGTATTGCCAAGAAGGGCGTGGGTCATCATGACAGTCCTGGTTACGGCGCTGTTCGTGCTGATCTTGGTGTGGGTGTCGTGGCGGTATCTGCGCGACCGCGATCCGCTGCTGCTGGACGTCATGGCGATCTTCGCCGCGGTCGCGATGCTGTTCGTGCTCGCGGTACTCAGCCGACTGATCGGTGCCCCGCCCCGGCCGGTCCGCGGTCTGGTTTCGGCGTTGCTGCTGGCTCAGCCGTTTCTGACGTTGCGACTCGTCAGCCGGCTGCGCCCGGTGCCGCGGTGGCTGCTTGCCGTGGTGGCGGCGGGCTGGATCGTTTCCGCTGTTCCGGTGCTGCTGCTGCCCCGGCCCTTGAAGTCACTGATCGTCTGGCCGTTGGTCGTCGTCTTCTTCGCCAGTGAGAGCGCGGCGGCGTGGCTGTTCGCGGTGGAGGCCCGCCGGCGTGGTGGCGCGGCCCGCATCCGGCTGTGGTGCGCCGCGGACGGCACCGCGCTGTTCGGTGCCGCGCTGCTGGTAGCGGGGGGCGGGTCAGGGTTGGCGGCGGACGCGCGGGCGGTGGCGATGGTCTCGGCACTGCTGTATTTGCTGGCCTTCGTGCCGCCGCACTGGCTACGCCGGGGGTGGTCCTGGCACGCGCCGTACGCGGTGATGCGCCGGCTGCTCGCCGCGCCCGTCCACGAGCCGGCCGCGCTGACGTGGCAGTCCTACTGCCAAGGCGCCCGGAGCGTTCTCGGCGCCGATGCCGTGGTGGTGTTGATGCCCTCCGGAGCAGGCACGGTGCGGATAGCGGGCGCCGCAGGTCTCCGTTCGGCCAAGGACGAATGGAGCCGCCGGGATCTCGAGGAGGTCCTGGAAAGTCATCTGCCGATCGACGCCCTGGCCGGGTGGACGCATCCTCCCGCGCTCGCCGTCACCTTGGCCCAAGCCTCCAATACCCGCTTTCTGACCGCGGCCGCGGTGCACACGGCGGACGGGCTGGCGGCTCTGCTGATGCTTGACCGCTATCGCAGCCTGTTCGCCGACGACGACGTGGCTTTGTTCTCCGACCTGGCCGCTCAGGCGGCCGCGCTGGCCGGCCGGGCCCGGGCGCTGGCCGAGCGGGAACGTCTCGCGGCGATCGTGGAGTCGTCGCACGACGCGATCATCGCCCAGACCGTCGATGGGGTTGTCACCGGCTGGAACGGCGGCGCGCAGGAGCTCTACGGCTACGACCGCACCGAGGTGCTGGGCCGGCCCGCGTCCCTGCTGTTGCCCTCGGATGGGCAGGACGCCGAGATGCAGGTCTTGCGGCGTGTCGCCGGTGGGGAACGGATCCGGCAACACCGGGTGCGGCATCGGCGTAAGAACGGAACCATCGTGATGGTGTCGCTGACGTTGTCGCCGATCAGCGACCAGGACGGCCACGTCACCGGAATCGCGGCGATCTCACAGGACATCACCGAACGCCGGCGCGCCGAGGCGATGTTCGAGGGACTGCTCGAGGCCGCTCCCGACGCGGCCATCTGCGTCACCGGCAACGGCACCATCACGCTGATCAACGCCCAGGCCGAACGGCTCTTCGGCTACCACCGCGAGGAACTGCTCGGCCGGCCGGTCGACATCCTCATCCCGGAACGGGCGCGAGCCTCGCACCCGCTGCACCGCGACAACCTGGCCCGGCTCGACAACCGGTCCACCGCCCGCGGGCAGGCGATGACAGCGGTACGCAAGGACGGCACCGAGTTTCCCGCCGAGATCAGCCTGTCCGCGCTCGAGACCGACCAGGGCGTCATCGTGTCCGCCGCCGTACGCGACGTCACCGAACGCCTCATCGCCCAGCACGAACGCGAACGCCTGATCGCTCAAGCCGAACGCGACGCCGGGGAACGGCAGCTACAACACGCCCGCCGCCTCGAGAGTCTCGGCCAACTCGCCGGCGGGGTGGCCCACGACTTCAACAACATCATGGCCGTGATCACCAACTACACCGAACTTCTCACCGAAACGCTGGAAGAGCCGATGCCGAGCCCGGCCGATCTGGCCGGAGCCCGCCAGGACCTCGAGCAGGTCAGCCGAGCGGCCGAACGCGCCACCCGGCTGACCAAACAACTGCTGGCCTTCGGCCGGCGCGACATCACCCAGGCGCAGGTACTCAGCCTCAACCACGTCATCGGCGACATCGAGCCGATGCTGCGCCGCACCCTCGGCGAACACATTCACCTGATCACCACCCTCGACCGGCAGCTACGGCCCGTCTACGCCGACGCCGGCCAGCTCGAACAGATCCTGGTCAACCTCGCCGTCAACGCCCGCGACGCCATGCCCAGCGGAGGCACCCTGTCGATCGAGACCAGCCCCGCCGACATCGGCGCCGCTGACACCACGACCACCAACGTGCCGGCCGGCCGCTACGTCCGGCTGCGGGTCAGCGACACCGGCGTGGGAATGCCCCCGGAGGTGATCGAGCGCGCCTTCGAGCCGTTCTACACCACCAAACCCAAAGGATCCGGCACCGGCCTGGGCCTCGCCACCGTCTATGGCATAGCGACCGCGGCCGGCGGCGACGTACGGCTGTACTCCGAAGCCGGCATCGGCACGACGGTCACCGTCATGCTGCCCTCCGTCGAGGCCCCCGCCGACAACGACGCCATCACCTCGGACAGCGAACCGGCCACCGCCACCACACCGGCGACCGAAACGATTCTGCTGGTCGAGGACGAAGACGCCCTGCGCCAAGTCGCCACCCGCATCCTCGCCCGCGCCGGCTATCAGGTCCTCGCCGCAACCGGCGGAGCGCAGGCGATCCACATCGCCCAGAGTCGATCCGATGCCATCCACCTGCTGCTCACCGACGTGATCATGCCGAAGATGATGGGCAACGAAGTCGCCGCCCGCATCCAGACGATCCGGCCGGAGCTACCCGTGCTGTACATGTCCGGCTACGCCGAACCCGTCCTCACCGAGAACGGCACCCTGCCCGACGGGGTCACCATCATCGAAAAACCCTTCACCACCCGCGAACTGCTCGACCGGGTCCACGCCAAGCTGCACCAGCCGCATCCGGACGCCTCAGCCGCCCCGCCGCCGACCGAACACACTCCAGCCCGGTGATCACCGAACCGTCCCGGGAGCCGTCCCGGGCCGCGATCCGGTTGCTTGCCACCGAGCGGCGGGCCAGGCGCCGATTGCGCCGGCCGGCGGGCGTACGTCCCTCGACCTCGCACTGCCGCCCGAACTGTTCACCACACGGGGATGTCGCCCGAGTAGCTCAGTGCAGGTTGTCGCCGACCAGCTCGGCTGCGGCCCGGTGTTCCTCGACCGGCGTCCGCCGCCCCGTGAGCGAGTCATGGCTGCCGGTGACCACTAGCGTCGACGCGACGAGCTGCCGGGCGAGGTCGTGAAACGGTGTCTCGGAGATGCTGAGGCAGAGCTCGGAGATGGCCCGCGGGCTCGCGGTGGCTGCGGTATAACGGCGCCGGCGGATGGTTAATAGGTGACGCTGACGACGCCGGTCAAGGTGCCGACGTAGCCGTGGCCGGCGGCGACCGTAGGCGAGGCGAAGTGGGGGGACTGGCCTATCGCCAGCTTGGACCGCACCCGGCCGGTGCCGGGGTCGAGCAGATACAGCAGGCCGCCGTCGTAGTCGACGACCCATACCGCGCCGCCGGCAACGATCGGGGAGCCACGAGCGCCGGACGGTCCGTGCCATCCCGGCCGCAGGGCGCCGGAGGCCGGGTCGAGGGTGACCGATCGGATGCCGTCGCGGCAGGGCAGGAACAGGATGGTCCCGCTCACGGCAGCACCGCCGAACACCTTGCAGATCGCGGTCTGGCTCCGTTGGCCGCCGAGTCCACCGAGATGGGTGGGATCAAGGACGTACGCGTCGCCTCGCTTGCCGGCGATCACCAACGCGGAGCCGGCCACCGCCGGGGTCATCGAGCCGAGGTCGAGGTCGTTCTCGTTGTCCTGCGCCCAGGTGGCCGGCGCGAAGAAGTCCGTACGGTGCAGGGCCGGGTCGAGGGCGATGACGGTATCGCTGCCGTCGAAGCCGGTGGTGGACTCGCCGTTGCCGACCGCATAGTAGAGTCGGCCGCCGAGCACCACTCCGCCGCCGGGCGACCAAATGCCGCCCTCGCGCGAGGTCGGGACGGCGTAGCTCTGCACAGCGCCGGAACCGCTCACCGGGACTGAGACCACCGAGCCGATGTACTGGGCGCAGTCGCCGTCCAGGCCGCCGTAGGCGATGTACACCCTGCCCTGAAGCACGGTCAGCGCGGACCGTTGCTGATGGGCGATCTTGTCGCCTCGGGGTGGCTCGGCGACGCGGTGCACGCGGATCTGGCCGGTCCGGACGTCGATGCCGTACAGGGTGTGGACCCCGCCGGCGGACTCGGCCAGCGCGAAAACCAGGCCGGAGCCGGCGTCGTAGGCCATCGTGCTGGTGATACCCAACGGGTCGATGTCACCGCACGGCAGGTCGGACCGGGGCACCGGGTTGCCCACGTGCCGCGACCAGAGGACGGCGCCGTCCGTCGGGTCGAGGGCGTAGACGGTGTCGTTCTCGGTGGCTGCGAGCAGCCGGCCACCCACGACCAGGGGCTCTCCGTAGACGGCGCCGTCCAGGCGCGCCCGCCAGGCTGGTGTCAACCTGGTGGCCGCCGGCTGCGCGGGGCCGAGGCCGGAGCGGGTGTTGTCCCGGTGGTACGTGGGCCAATCGTCGGCTGCGACCGGAGACGAGCTCACTGGCGTAGGAGCTGAAGCGGCGGCCGGTGGGAACGACGGCTCGACCGCCTTCGGTGCCTGGGTGCAGGCCGTGAGCACTACCACGCTGAGCAGACCGGCCACACTGGCGCCGGCTCGGGCGGAAAGAGCCATGCCGGCAACCGTACCCACGACCTAGGCGATCCAACGTTGGCCGGGAGCGACTGCGACCGATATGACCTCCGGCGGCCGGCCACGGGACCGCCCGGCCGTTACCTTCACCCACATTCAGAGCCGCAGAACTGCAGGCCAGTGCCGTCGCGCCCGTCCCGCCGGAACGTGAAAACATGCGATTTCAAGTTGTGCTGATTACCGGAGTCCCGGGCATTGGGCGGCCCGTAAGCCGGGCGGTCAGGGACCTCTGCTCGCCGGCCTGCCGACAATTCCGCACCGGGCTTCTTCGATGTCCGGCTGCGCCCGTCGCGTGGTCGAGTTCCCGTGGGCGTAAGGCGGTGGCCAGCGCGGCCACGGTGAGGCCGCCACGGTACAGCCAGGATGCCTGATCCGACGCCACGTGCCACAGCCACAGGGTGCCGGCAGCACCGCTCAGGCCCAGTACGGCGAGCCCGGCGCGTCCGGCCGGTGGCGGTCGCCGCCCGGCCCGCACACCGCCCGCCGGGGTCAGGGCGACCGCCAGGGCGGCTCCGATCAGGAGCGCCTGGGCGCGCGTATCGGTGCCGTAGTACGCCCGTCCGATGGACTCCGGCCGGAAGAAGTGGGCGCAGAGCAGTTGCGAGAGGCCCGCACCGGCGCAACAGGAGACCACTAGCGCCGCCCGGGCGCGGCGGAACGCCAGTACGGCGGTGACCGCCGTGATCAGCAGTGGCCACAGCAGGTAGAACTGCTCTTCGATACCGAGCGACCAGGTGTGCTGCAGTGGCGAGGCGGTCGCGGTGGCGGCCACGTACCCGGTGCCGCGGAAGATCATCCGCCAGTTCGCGACGTAGCCGAGAGCGGCGTACGCGTCGGTGCGCAGCAGGCCGAGCGCGTCGCCGTCGAGCACGAAGCGGCCGACCACGACGGTGGCGAGCAGCACGGCCAGCAGGGCCGGCATGAGCCGCCGTGCGCGCCTGGTCCAGAACCGCTTGAGGTCGATCCGGCCGCGGGTCTGCCGCTCGGTGAGCAGCAGCGAGGTGATGAGGAAGCCGGACAGGACGAAGAAGGTGTCCACGCCGAGGAACCCGCCGGCCAGGCCGGGCACCCCGGCGTGGAACAGCACGACGGAAGCCACGGCCAATGCCCGGATGCCGTCGAGTGCCCGGCTGTAGCCGAACGAGGGACCATGACCCTTCTCGCCGGGCGCCAGGGCGGCCAGGACGGCGGTCTGATCCGGATCCACCCGGCTCAACGACGGATGGTTGCGCGGTCCTGAGGCGCCCGCGCGGCGCCTGCGGTAGTGGGGACGGCGGGATCGCGGTCGCCACGGCCGATGTTATCCGCGAGCATGACAACTCCTTCCATTGCGGCCGCGACCGCGGACCGAGGTACCGCGCTCGCGAGCATCCACACCTCGTGTCGCCAAATCGTGTCCGGGCCTGTCGGTGGCCGCCCCCGGGCTGCTGCCCCACCTCGGGCCCGGCCACTGGCGTCCAGCCGGCGCGAGCACTGTCTGCGCGGGTGCAGGGGAGCGGGCCTCCACGGTGGGAAATGTTCCGGTTCGGGAGCTGAGGAAATCCTGAACCGGTCAGCAGGGCTCAGCCAGCGCGCTGGCGCTGAGAGGATCGACATCCCCGTCGATGCAGGATCGGCGGACCAGCGGCGTTGGTTGACGGTGTCGCGGAGCTGTTCGGACAGAGCGGCCAGTCCTTGGCGGACTGCTGGGCCTGTGGGATTCCCCGTGGGCCGGGCCGAGGGTCATGGGTCCACTACCAGGCGTCGGGTTGGCGAGCGGTGACGGCGGTGTCGGCCGGGTCGGGTGCGGTGGCGTGCTACTGGTAGGAAAGCCCCATGGGGGACGTTTTTGCGGATACGGTGCGCCGGTTGCGGTTGGGTGCGGGTTTGACGCAGGAGGCTTTGGCGGAGTGTTCCGGTGTGTCGGTGAGCACTATTCGCGGCATGGAGACCGGCCGCCGCCGCAATCCGCAGCTGGAGTCGGTGCGCCTGCTGGCCGCGGCGCTGGAGCTGGGGCCGGCCGAGCGGGACGGGTTGCTGGCCGCGGCGGTGGGCACGGGCTCGGCCGCGGATCTGCCGGTACCGCGTCAACTGCCCGCTTCGCCGGTGCCGTTCGTGGGTCGCGGGCGTGAGCTGGCGGGTCTGGACGTGGTGTTGGGGGCGGATGCGGTGGGCACGGTCGTCGTGTCGGCGGTCGCGGGTGCCGGCGGGGTCGGTAAATCGTGGCTGGTGTTGCACTGGGCGCACCGCAATGCCAGTCGGTTTCCCGACGGGCAGCTTTTCGTCGATCTGCGGGGCTTCAGCGCGGACGGCGAACCGATGGACCCCGCGGTGGCGGTGCGAGGCTTTCTGGACGCGCTGGGCGTGGAGCCGTCGCGTATCCCGGTCGCGACGCATGCGCGGGCGGCGTTGTTCCGCAGCCTGGTGGCGGGCCGGCGGATGCTGCTGGTTCTCGACAACGCGGTCGACACCGCTCAGGTGACGCCGCTGCTGCCGGGCGGGGACACCTGCACGGTCGTGGTCACCAGCCGCAACCACCTGTCGGGCCTGGTCACCGGGAACGGCGCGCACCACCTGCCGGTCGACACACTCTCCGACGACGAGGCCCGCGGGCTGCTGGCGGCCAGGCTCGGCAGGACACGCATCGAGGCCGAACCCGCGGCGGTGGACGAGCTCGTCCGTCTGTGCGGGGGATTCCCGCTCGCGCTGAGCATCGTCGCCGGCCGGGCCCACACCCATCCCACCTGCCGTTGGCCGAGCTCGCGGTCGATCTACGGGAAGGCGCCCTGGAGGTATTGGACGACGCCGACCCCGGCGCGAGTCTGCTCGCGGTGCTCTCGCTGTCCCTCACGGCGCTGAGCGATGAGGAGACGGAGGTGTTCGGGCTGCTGGCGAGCGCACCGGGACCCGATATCAGCCTGCAGGCCGCCGCCAGCCTCACCGGGTTGAGCCGGCCACGGACGCGGGCGGTGCTGCGCCGGCTACAACAGGCGTCGCTGATCAGCCAGGATGTCGCTCACCGTTACCACATGCACGACCTGATCCGCCGCTACGCCGCGACCCACGACCTGCCCGAGGGCACCCGCCAGGCGGCGCTGCGGCGGGTGCTGGACTTCTACCTCCACACCGCCTTCGCCGCCGATCGGCTCCTGGAATACCATCGCAAGCCCATCGACCTCGCCCCACCGGCGGCCGGTTGCCACCCCTCGGCGCTGTCCGGCATCCCGGCGGCGATGGACTGGTTCGAGGCCGAGCACCACAATCTCATCGCCGCCCAGCAGGCGGCCGTCGCCCACGCGTCGCACACCACGGTCTGGCAGCTGGCGTGGGCGTTGCACAACTTCCAGTACCGGCGAGGACACCGCCACGACCAACTCGCGGGGTGGCGACTCGCGGCTGCCGCCGCGCGCCAACTGCCCGATGTGGGCGCCCAGATCCTCAGCCACCGCCTTCTGGGACGGGCCCACGTCGTCCTCGGGCATCATGAGGAGGCGCTCGCCGCGCTCGGCGAAGCCCTCGCCCTGAGCGAGCAGCAAGACGACCGCGCCGTGCAGGCCCAGACGCACTACACCCTCGCCTCCATCCACCCGGACGGCCGGCGCGCTCTGGAGCATGCCCGGCGGGCCCTGGACCTCTACCGCGGCCTTGGCCACGCGATCGCGGAAGGCAACGCGCTCAACGCCGTCGGCTGGTACGCGGCCCGCGTGCAGGAGTACGACGTGGGCCGCGAGCACTGCCGGGCCGCTTTGGCCCTCTTCGAGCGTCACCAGGACATCGACGGTCAGGCGCAGACCCTGGACAGCCTCGGTTACATCGGGCACCACAGTGGACGACAACACGACGCCATCCGCTCCTACCGCCGCGCCCTCAGCCTCTACCGGGACCTCGACAACGCCTACGAAGCCGCCGACACCCTGGCCCGGCTCGGGCATCCCCATCTCGCGACAGGCCGCCGTGACCAGGCCGAAGCAGTGTGGCGAGAGGCATTGGAACTGTACCGGCGGCAGGGGCGCGATGAGGAGGCCGAGGAGGTCGAGCGGCTGCTCGATGCCCTTGAGGGACACGAGAGTCCGCCCGGCGGCGGCTGAACCCACAGAGCCGTCGTAGGGGTCACGAACCGTGTGGGCCGGTGCCGGCGGTCGGCGGGCGATCCGGTCGGACCGGTCATACGTGAACGGTCGGTGACCTGTCGTCCCGTCCGGCACACCAGCACGATGGAGTCAGTGGCGAGACAGCCGGTTACGCCGGCATCTCTGCCGCGCCGCGCGCACATTTTCGCGCCTGTTCATCCGCCTGGCCATTTCTGATCATGGGAGTCCTCACCGATGCGATCCGTTGCACTGCGCCGTGCCGGCGCCGGCCTGCTGACCGCTGCCGCACTCGTCCTCGGCGCCGCCAGCCCGAGTGCCGCCAGCCCGAGCGACGCCAAGCCCTCCGCCGCACCCGAGAGCTGCTGCGACTTCGTCTATTACTTCAACACGGTCGTCACCCAGTGGACACACCGGACGCCTGACGCGCTCAACTCCACACACGAGGGCCTGCTGTACAAGGGCCACAACTACTTCTACTGCCAAGCCAGCGGAGCGACCTACGCCAACAACGGCCGCCAGGACAGCGTCTGGTTGCTGACCGACGACGACACCGGACACAGCAGCGTCTGGGTCAGCGACGTCAACCTCGACGACGCCGGTTGGAAGTCTTTCGGCCGCATCCTTCCCGCGTGCTGACACCGGCGCCGCACCGGCAAGACCAACTACACCGCAAGGAGAAGGTACCCACATGCGACCGCATACGGCGCGCCGCGCTCTGATCGGACTACTTGCCGCCGCAGGACTCCTGGTCGGCACCGCGAGCTCGGCCCACGCTCAGGAATCCGGACCCACGGCCACGAAGGCGGCGACGTCGGCGCAATACGCCAAGCATTACTTCGACACCGTCGTCTCGCAGTGGACGCACTGGTCACCCAACGCGCTCAACTCCACACACGCCGGAAACCTGTGGGTCGGGACCAACTACTTCTACTGCCAAACCCCCGGAGCGACCTACGCCCACAACGGTCGCCAGGACAGCATCTGGCTGCTGACCGACGACGACAGCGGTAACAAGAACGTCTACGTCAGCGACGTCAACCTCGACGACGCCGGTTGGAGGTCTTTCGGCCGCATCCTTCCCGCGTGCTGACACTGGCACCGCACGCACAGGACCAACGACACCGCGACGAGGAGGCAGCCACTGCGTCAGGTTCGGGGCGACCTACCGCAACTACGACTGGAATCACGACCTGAAGGACCTGCCGCTGTGCGGCTGATCCGCGACAGGGCCGGCGGGAGCTGAGAGCCGGGCGGCGGCACAGGTGTACACCAGGCTCCCGCTCCCGAGCCGCGGGAGCGGGAGCCTGGTACACCAAGGACCGCCTGTTCACGACGGGGGCATCCGAGGCAGCCGGGGCCCCTGGAGACGGTGCCGGACGCTGCGCCGTGCTCGTCGGTTCTGGTCGGCTCGGCCCGGCCGGATCCCCGGCTGTCGGCCGGCCCCGAGGTCGACCCGGACCCCGCACCGCCCGGCCGCCGCCCGGCCGCCGCCCGGCCGCTCCGCAAGCAACCCAGCAGCGCAGCTCGGGAGGTCGCTCGCCGCCGTTCGTGGTCCTCCGGCAGCACGCGGGGGCCGTCAACTGGGTGAGGGCCGCCACGGTGTCCGGCCGATCGGGGCCTGCGGGGCGCCGCGGACAACCTTGACCGCTGCCGTAGCGCTGGTTCATGGCCTGCTGGTCGGCGAGGCTGCCGTCGGTCGTCATCACCTCAACGCCGGATCCGTCCGGTGTGGGCCCCGCACCGTTGACATCGACACCGCTGTCGCGCCAGTAGCCCGCATCGTCCATCACCCTCGTGGTGAGGTCCCGCATCTGCCGCAGGGAGAACTTCGCGTCCGGAAGGCGACTCGTACGGCGGGCAATCGCTGCCGTACCGCGGCGTCGAGACCCGGGTCGGAACGGCGGTAGATGATCAGGGCGTGCGCGGCATGGTCGAGCACGAGTCCTGCGAAGGAGTTGGTGAATGACGTACGCGGCAGCGGTTCGACGTCGTTCGCCGCCGTCGCCAATGCCGGATCGTTGGAGACGGCCGGGCCTGGAGGCGATGCTTCCGGGCCCGGAGAATCCTGGGGTGACGCGGCCGGCTTGCCGCATGCGGCCAGCACACAAACTACGGAAAGCGCTACTACAACAGCGCGCGAGGTGTGGTGCATCGCCCCTCCTGCGGTCCGGGTCGCCGCGTGTTGATCGCGCGGTTCGCGTTGCCTTTTGGACGCGCTGCCGATTCTGTCCAGCGCGCGGTGGGTGGGGGGTCACCCACCTCACGTTCACACGCAAGGCCGCCTCGTGAACGCCGACACCGTCCCCCGCAGGTGGTCGGCCGACCGGTAACGGCTCCGTGTCACCATGTCCGGCATGAGCGGCGAACACGCCGATCTGAACTGCGAGGCGGTTGCCGCCGACGAGCCGGCGCCAGGCCAGGCGGCTGATCTGCCAGATGATCTGCCGGACGGAGAGGATCGTGCGGCGGAGCCGTACGCGACTGGACGAGCTACTGACGTCGATCCGAGCCTTGTCGCGACGCGCGAAGACTTCGCGCACTTCCGGTCGGCTCTGCTTGCCGATTTCCGGGCGATGACAGTGCACCGCTCACCGGCTTGGTATCAGACCTCGCTGACCTTCTTCCACCGTTCTCGGGTGGATTCGCAGTTCTGCGGATTACGCGACGAACAGGACGATCGGTGTGGTGCGAAGACGCCTCCCGGAGCGCCGAATACCTGGTCCACGCCGTTGTCGTCGTCATAGAGGTGAACAAAGCCAACGCGTTCGTAGAGTTTACGCGCAGCGCTGCCTCGGTCGATTGCCAGCCGGAACGGTCTGCCGTCTCGATGGGCGTCCATGACGTACTGAAGCACCTGGCGGCCGAGGCCGCGCCCCTGAGCCGCCGGATCGAGATAGAAATGCTCAATCCAAAGCGCATCTGGCTCGGGTCGCACGGCGATGACACCCACCGGCTTCTCACCGACTTCGATGATGTCGGTGTTGACTGGAACGTACGTTTCGAGGAATCGTCGGCGAGCCCACTCCTCGTCCCAGAGTCCGAGGCGCTCCAAGTCCGGACGCATTGCGCGCGCCTTGAGGTCAGCAAGCCACTCTGCGTCTGCCGGCAGAGCGGGACGGAGTTTCCACGCCCTTTCCATTCAAGGAGTCTTTCAGATATCCGCATCTGGCGCGGACAACGCGTGCCCAGGCTCTCCGCCGATCGTCACGCTCGGTGAGCGAGGGTGCGGCTGTTGCCGGTGCAGCCTCCTCGAGCTCCGTAACCATCAATGTCCAATGTAGAAATACACTGCGTTGAGCTGAGGAGCCCCCCGAATCCGCCGGTCGTCAAGACTCCGAACGGGGCACACCTCGACCCCACCCGCCGGCCGCGACCGACCGACGCATGTCATCTCATCTGCCGCGCTGACAACGTAAGGCGCATCGTCATCTGGTCACACTACGTAATGGCGTCATGAGGCTGGCGCGCGTCCTTGGGGTCGTACGACGTACCGATTGCCTTGACCGTCGCCGGCCGCTCGACGAGTTCGAGTGCCTCGGACGAAGCCCGGGGTTGTCAGGCGGTATCGGCGGCGCGGCCCGGCCCGGCGCCGCGTTCCCCTCGGGCGTTTCGGCCGGTCGGGCCGATGGCCGAAGCGCCTAGCGACCTGTGGCCTGAGGCGCCGTCCGCGCTGGTCTTGGCATAATATGCCGACTTGGGCGGGGAGGCATTGTGGCGAAGCTGTTGTGCATCGGCGAGATTCTGGTTGAGATGGTCGCCGAGAAGATGGACCAGTCGAGCCTCGAACCGGGGAGCTGGATCGGACCGTACCCTTCGGGGGCGCCGGCCATCCTGGCCGACCAAGCCGCCCTGTGCGGGGCCGAGGTGTCGCTGGTCGGAACCGTCGGCCCGGACGCGTTCGGCGAAGTGTGCCTGACGCGCCTGCGTGCCAGCGGGGTACGGCTCGACCACATCACGGTCGACGAGCATGGCACGACCGGCGTCGCCTTCGTGAGCTACCGCAGCGGCGGGTCACGCTCGTTCATCTTCCACCTCGCCGACGCCGCGTCGGGCCGGTTCGGGCTGACCGACCTGGAAGCCGGCCTCCGCGACCTCGACTGTGTCCACCTCATGGGCAGCAGCGCGTTCAGCGCGGCCGCGGTCGATGCGATCGGGGAAGTCTTCGACGCCGCCCAGGCTCGGGGGGTCCGAGTCTCGTTCGACCCCAATATCCGTCCGGAGATGCTCACGCGCGAGGAGTACGTCCGGGTGCTGCGCCGTATCCTGCACGGTTCGCAGATCGTCCTCGCCAGCGAGGGGGAGCTGCAGGTGCTCCTCGGAAGCGCGACCGAAGCGGAGTGCGCGGCCGCGCTGCTGGCCCGGTCCGCGGAGGCGGTTGTCATCAAGCGCGGTGCGCGGGGAGCGAGCCTGTTCCAGCCCGGTCGCGACGAATTCAGCGTGCCGGGTCTGTCGGTGGACGAGGTCGACCCGACCGGTGCCGGCGACTGCTTCGGCGGCACCTTCCTGTCGCTTTACCTGACGGGGATGGAGGCGGCACAGGCCCTGCGCTACGCGAACGTCGCGGGCGCGATGGCCGTGACGCGGCGGGGTCCGATGTCCGGTAACCGCTCGTTCGCGGAGCTCCAGACCGCCGAACGGCTGCTGACGTCGGCGTGATCGCCGCCGACCGTCACGCTCTCCACGACGACCCGACCGGACCCGTGGCACTGGCTTGAATGTGCCTGTTCCGACCGTGGCCTCCTTCGGTCCCGAACTCCCTTCGGCATTCCGCTCATCTTCCGGCGGCTCCGGACGATGGTCGCGGACATCTCAGCCGAACTGTCCCCGGCGAATCGGGCGGGTTCGATAAGGAGCGCATCGTGGATAGCAGGACTCGGATAAGACTCGGCCGCTCAGCCGGGGGGCTGACCGGACTCGCGGTGGTCGCGGTGCTGGCGGCCACGGGGGTGCCGGCGTCCGCGAGCACGCCCACCGGACCCCTGGTCGGCGTCATCGTCCGCGCCACCTCGGCCGCGGATGTGACGAGGGTGCAAGCGGCGGTCCGGCAGTCGGGTGGCGCGGTGGGCCGCCCGCTGGCGTTGATCTCCGGCTTTGCGGCCCAGGTGCCCTCCGGCGCGCTTCCGGCGCTGCGAGCCGCCGGTGGCGTCGCCGAGGTGACCGCTGACACCGCGGTACGAATGAAGGCGGACAAGTGGATCGACGATGGCGGAAAGAACATCGCCGTCGACTCGGTCAAAAAGGCGGCCGGAGGCAAGAAGAAGGACAACACGGTCGACACGGCCTCTCTCACGGGCGCGGGGATCGGCGTGGCCCTCATCGACTCCGGCGTGGCCCCGGTGACCGGCCTCAACCAGCCCGGCAAGGTGATCAATGGACCTGACCTGTCCTTCGAGTCGCAGACACCGGGACTCGCCGACATCGACACGTACGGCCACGGCACGCACATGGCCGGAATCATCGCCGGCAGCGACCCCACGACCTCGACCGGCGCCGTGGGCTTCCAGGGTGTCGCCCCGGGCGCACACCTGATCAGTCTCAAGGTCGCCGCGGCGGACGGAGCCAGCGACGTCTCCCAGGTCATCGCCGGAATCGACTGGGTGGTGAGCCATCGCAACGATCCCGGCCTCAACATCCGGGTACTGAACCTCTCGTTCGGCACGGACTCCAGCCAGGATGAGAAACTCGACCCGATCTCGTACGCGGTGGAAGCCGCCTGGCGCAACGGCATCGTCGTTGTCGTCTCGGTCGGCAACGACGGGGCGGCGGCTACCCGGGTGACCATGCCGGCGGCCAATCCGTACGTCATCGCGGTGGGCGCAGCTGACCCGAACGGCACGGATGTGCGTACCGACGACACCGTCGCGACCTTCAGCACCCGCGGGAACGCCGGGCGGCACGCCGATCTGCTGGCCGCCGGCCGGTCCGTCGTCTCCCTGCGGGACCCGGGTTCCTACATCGATGACAATTACCCGGGCGCCCGGGTCGCCGATGCCGCCGGGCAGCTGCGATTCTTCCGCGGCAGCGGTACCTCGCAGGCCGCGGCAGTGGTCTCCGGTTCGGTCGCCCTGCTGCTGCAGCAACGTCCCGGGTTGACGCCGGACCAGGTCAAGAATCTGCTGGTGCAGTCCGCGGATCCGCTGACCGGCGCCGATCCGATCGCCACCGGCGCGGGTCAGCTCGACATCGCCGGGGCGGCGACGCTGCAGGTTCCGCTGAACGCCAAGCAGAGTTACCCCGCCGCCACCGGCCTGGGAAGCCTCGAGGGCTCCCGCGGGTCCGCGCACGTCGCCGCGGCGGCCACCGGATTGTTGCTGACCGGCGAGAAGGACATCTTCGGCGCGCCATGGACGCCGGCGACCTGGACCGCGGCGGCGAAGAACGGCAAGGCATGGTCGGGCGGCACCTGGAACGGCAAGGTCTGGGCCGGCTCCGCGTTCACCGGGCAGTCATGGGCCTCCGGCACGTGGGGAACAGTGACCTGGAGCTCGCTCACCTGGTCGGGACAGTCGTGGACTTCCGGCGTCTGGTCCGGCCGATCATGGGCGGCCGGGTCCTGGAGCGGGCGTTCCTGGGCCGGGGCTACCTGGTGCGGGCGATCCTGGACCGGGCGTAGCTGGGCCTAGCGTCCGACTCGTCAGTGCTGAGCCGGCCGGGCGACTCGCCCGGCCGGCTCTCCTGTTGCCGGCCGGAAATTCTCAACCCGGCCCGGCGGACGCCGACAACTGAGTTGAGCGAGCGGAGAGGAGGTTTGCCCATGAGTGAGGCGCCTCCCCAGCGGCTGAGCGCCGACGCGAAGATCGGCGTGCTGACCGCGGTTCTGGTAGCGGTCACCCTCGCCGTCCAGGCGGTGTGGCTCGCTGACGGCTTCACGCTGGCCGGCCATGACGTCGTACGCCTGGCCGCCGTGGCCCTGCTCTTCGCCGCCGCGGAGAAGTTCGTCGTCACGTTCCCCGTCCGCCGCGGCGCGCACACCATCAGCCTCAGTGAAATTCCCCTCGTACTCGGGCTCGCCACGATCGCCCCGCCGTTGCTCGTCGCCGTGCGAATAGTCGGCGGACTGGCCGGCCTCACCGCATTCCGGCGTCAGGGCGGCAGCAAACTTGCCTTCAACACGGCGCTCTACGGGGTTCAGGCCACTGCCGCCGGTGCCGTTTTCCACCTGGTCGCCCGGTCGTGGGATCCACTCGGACCGACCGGGTGGATCGCCGCCTTCGCCGCGACCTTCACGACCGATGTGATCTCCATCGTTCTGATCAGCGCGGTGATCGCGCTGCACGACGACAGCGGGGAGTGGCGGCGGCTGCTGACCGCCGACGTCCGGAAACTGTTCCAACTGCCGCTGGTGGCCGTCACGACGACACTGGGGCTGGTCACCGCGATCGTGGTCCGCGAGCAGGCACCGGCGGCCGTGCTGCTCGCGGTCCTCTCCCTCGCGATCTACCGGGTGCTCCAGCGCTACGCCCAGCAGACCCAGGGGCATACCCAGGTCGAGGCGCTGTACGAATTCACTCGCAGCCTGAACGGGCCCCGGGATGCCGACGAGGTGGCGCGGGTCGTGCTGAGCCAGGCCCGCGACCTGGTCCGCGCGGAGTCCGCCGAGCTGGTTCTCGCCGACGACGACGCCAACGTCCGGATCCGGCTCGCCGGTCAGGACGACTTCGAGACCGGCGTCGTCCCTGGGCACGGCGACGTATGGTGGGGCCCGGCCCGCCTCGGTGAGGTGGTCTTCCTGCCGGCCGCGAAGCAGCGCGTGCACCGCCCGTCCGAACCGATCGACGCCATGGCCGTGCCCGTGGCGCTGGGAAACACCACCGCCGTTCTCATCGTCACCGGGAGCCTGCCCGACATCGAGACCTTCACGCCGGACCACCTGCGCCTGATGCGGGCGCTCGCGGCCCACGCCGGAGTCGCCCTGACGAACGTGCGGCTGCTCGAACGGCTGCGGCACATCAGCGTGACCGACGCCCTCACCGGCCTGCCCAACCGGCGCAAGCTGCTCGCCGAGCTGCAACAGGCAGCCGAGGTGCCGAGTACGGTCGGCGTCCTGCTGCTCGACCTCGACCGGTTCAAGGAGGTCAACGACGCCCTGGGGCACACCATCGGCGACCGGGTACTTCGCGAGGTCGGCAACCGGCTCCAGCACCGGTTCGCCGGCCGGGGCACCGTTGCCCGGCTGGGCGGCGACGAGTTCGCCATGATCATTTCCGGTGCCCGGACGCCCGGCGACCTGCTCGCGGTCGCCGACGAGGTGCGACGTACCGTCGAGGAGCCGATCCCGGTCGGCGATCTCGTCCTGCGGACGCAGGCCAGCATCGGTGTCTGCCTCGCGCCCGAGCACGGCAGCGATCCCGAACAGTTGCTTCAGCGCGCCGACGTGGCGATGTACGCGGCCAAGCAAGCTCGCTCGGGCGTACGTGTCTACCAGGCCGAGGACGACCGGAACACGCCGCGTCGCCTGTCGCTTCTGACCGAGCTGCGTACCGCGGTCGAGACCGGCGCCGTCACGGTTGTCTACCAACCCAAGGTGGAGCCGGCGTCGGGCCGCGTGCTCGGCGCCGAGGCGTTGAGCCGATGGCGGAGCGCGGACGGGCCGGTCCCGCCGGACGAATTCATTCCCCTGGCCGAGCGGTCCGGACTGATCCTGCCCTTGACCCGACACGTCCTGAACACCGCGCTCGCGGCGTGCGCCGACTGGCGGCGGGCCGGACACGACCTGTCGGTCGCCGTCAACCTTTCCCCCCAAACCATCGCCGACCAGGCGCTCATCGGCGAGGTCCGGCGGGCGCTCGCGGCGCACGGCGTTCCGGCCGAGGCTCTGACACTCGAGATCACCGAGACCGGCGTCATGGAGGATCCCACTCGCAGCTTGAACATTCTGGAATCGCTGCGAGCGCTCGGGGTCAGACTGTCGGTCGACGACTTCGGCACCGGCCATTCCTCCCTCGGCCGGCTGGCCGACCTGCCCGTCCAGGAAATGAAGATCGACAAAGGCTTCGTCCAGGACCTCACGACGAACCGGAGCCGGCAGGCGGTCACCGACGCATCACTGCACCTGGGGCACGCACTCGGCCTGCACGTCGTCGCCGAAGGCGCCGAGACCCAGGCGGAATTCGAGCACCTGCGCCGGCTGGGCTGCGACTCCGTGCAGGGCTACTACATCTCCCGGCCGCTGCCCGCGGACCAGTTCCTGACGTGGCTGGAGACCTGGCATCGCACGATGGCACCGACCGCTCTCCTGGCGCGGGCGGAGTAGCCACTCCCATCCCGCTCGCCGCGGCGTCCACCCGCCCGACGGCGTAACGGCGGTTGATCGCGGCGGGAAAAGTGACCCGCGTCGTAAGGGCGTTAACAAGGCGTATAGGAATCGGGCCCCGGCGTACGCAACGTGTGAACACCCATGACGTACGCCGGTCCGGTCGCCGAATCTCGAGGCGCAACCTATCGAGCTGTTCCTCGTCAAGGAGTCCTCCCGTGGCTGATCTCGGGTTCGTTCTGCTCACGGTGGTGCTGTTCGCGGCGCTCACCGTGCTGATCCGGGCGGTCGAGCGCTGGTGAGCGCCGTCAACGTCGTCGGTCTGGTCGTCGCCGTCATCCTGGCCGTGTTTCTGGTGGCGGCCCTGTTGTTCCCGGAGAAGTTCTGATGGCCGGCTGGCTTTTCGTCATCACCCTGATCGCCGCGATCGCCGTCTGTTACCGGCCGCTGGGCGATTACATGTTCAAGGTCGTGACCTCGAGACGCAGCAGCGTTGTCGAGCGCGGCGTCTACCGGCTTGTCGGCGTGAACCCGGGCGCGGAGCAGACCTGGGGCGTGTACGCCCGCAGCGTGCTCGCGTTCTCCGCCGTCTCGGTCCTGTTCCTCTATTTGTTCCTGCGGGTGCAGGACAGGTTGTGGCTGGCGCTGGGCATGCCGAAGATGGCCACCCACGTCGCCTGGAACACCGCGGTCAGCTTCGTGACCAACACCAACTGGCAGGCGTACTCGGGGGAGTCGGCGCTCGGCCACCTGGTGCAGATGGCCGGCCTCGCGGTGCAGAACTTCGTGAGCGCGGCGGTCGGTATCGCGGTGGCGGTCGCGCTGGTACGCGGGTTCGCGGCCCGCAAGAACGCGAGCCTGGGCAACTTCTGGGTCGACCTGACCCGGATCACGTTGCGGGTGTTGCTGCCGATCTGCGTGCTGTTCGCGGTCGTCTTCATGGTCGGCGGCATGGTGCAGAACCTGTCCGGCGGCACCGACGTGTCGACGTTGACCGGCGCCACCCAGCACATCACCGGCGGCCCGGTGGCCAGCCAGGAAGCGATCAAGGAGTTGGGCACCAACGGTGGCGGTTTCTACAACGCCAACTCGGCGCATCCGTTCGAGAACCCGACCGCGTGGACCAACTGGCTGGAGATCTTCCTGATCCTGCTGATCCCGTTCTGCCTGCCGCGGCTCTTCGGCCGGATGGCCGGGCAGAACCGGCAGGGCTACGCGATCCTCGCGATCATGGCGATCCTGGCCCTGGGCAGTGTCGCGTTGACGGTCGGCTTCGAGGTGCACGGCGGCGGCACGGTCCCGCAGGCGGTCGGCGCCGCGATGGAAGGCAAGGAGGTCCGGTTCGGAATTCCGGACTC
The DNA here is from genome assembly GCF_040682075.1 of Actinoplanes sp. NPDC051411. Lineage (NCBI taxonomy): Bacteria > Bacillati > Actinomycetota > Actinomycetes > Micromonosporales > Micromonosporaceae > Actinoplanes > Actinoplanes sp. NPDC051411. The sequence goes on from NZ_JBFBAD010000021.1 coordinate 91,290, forward strand.
GGCCACGTTCGCGAGCGCGACGACGCTCACCTCGACCGGTGCGGTCGACAGCTTCCACGACTCGTACACGTCGTTCGGCGGCATGATGCCGATGGTCAACATGATGTTGGGCGAGGTCGCCCCGGGCGGTGTCGGTTCCGGCCTCTACGGGCTGCTGGTGCTGGCGGTGATCACGGTCTTCGTGGCCGGCCTGATGGTCGGGCGCACCCCGGAATATCTGGGCAAGAAGATCGGCGCCCGGGAGATGAAGATCGCCTCGCTCTATCTGCTGACCACCCCGGCGCTGGTGCTGATCGGCACGGCGGCGGCTTTCGCCACCGGCAACAACAGCACGGCGCTCAACTCCGGGCCGCACGGCCTTTCCGAGGTCCTGTACGCGTTCACGAGTGCCGCCAACAACAACGGTTCCGCGTTCGCCGGCATCACCGTGAACACCCACTGGTGGGACACCGCTCTCGGCCTGGCCATGCTGCTCGGCCGGTTCCTGCCCCTGGTGCTCGTGCTGGCCCTGGCCGGTTCGCTGGCCCGGCAGCAGCCGGTGCCGGAATCGGAAGGAACGCTGCCCACGTACAAGCCGCTGTTCGTCGGCATGACGGTCGGCGTGACGCTGATCGTGGTGGCGCTGACCTATTTCCCCGCTCTCGCTCTCGGACCCCTCGCGGAGGGCTTCACATCATGACCGCAGTAATGGAACGACCCCCGGCCGAGAAACCGAAGCCGGCCGCGGTGAGGAGCGGCCTGCTCGACCCCCGGCAGCTGGGGAAGTCGCTGCCCGACGCGGCGGCCAAACTGGACCCGCGGACGCTGTGGCGCAACCCGGTCATGTTCATCGTCGAGGTCGGCGCGGTGTTCACGACGATCCTGTCGATCGCCGACCCGAGCGTGCTCGCCTGGACCATCACGGTCTGGCTCTGGCTCACGGTCGTCTTCGCCAACCTGGCCGAGGCGGTCGCCGAGGGCCGCGGCAAGGCCCAGGCCGCGGCGTTGCGCGCGACCAGGACCGACACGATGGCCCGGCTCAAGGACGGCCGCACGGTGGCCGCGCCCGACCTCCAGCAGGGCGACATCGTCGTCGTCGAGGCCGGCGAAACCATTCCCGGTGACGGCGACGTGATCGAGGGCATCGCCAGCGTCGACGAGTCGGCGATCACCGGCGAGTCGGCCCCGGTCATCCGCGAGTCGGGCGGCGACCGGTCGGCGGTCACCGGCGGCACCAAGGTGCTCAGCGACCGGATCGTCGTCAAGATCACCCAGAAGCCGGGCGAGAGCTTCATCGACCGCATGATCGCCCTGGTCGAGGGGGCCAACCGGCAGAAGACCCCGAACGAGATCGCGCTGAACATCCTGCTCGCCGCGCTCACGATCATCTTCCTGCTGTCGGCGGTCACCCTGCAGCCGCTGGCGATCTTCTCCAAGGCGTACCAGGCGGCGGCCCCGGACACGACCGCGATCAACGGGCACGGCGTCACCGGCATCGTGCTGGTCTCGCTGCTGGTCTGCCTGATCCCGACCACGATCGGCGCGCTGCTGAGCGCGATCGGCATCGCCGGCATGGACCGGCTGGTGCAGCGCAACGTGCTTGCCATGTCCGGGCGCGCGGTCGAGGCGGCCGGCGACGTGAACACCCTGCTGCTCGACAAGACCGGCACGATCACCCTCGGCAACCGCCAGGCCTCCGAATTCGTCCCCGTCGACGGCGTCACCGCGGCCACCGTCGCCGATGCCGCACAACTCTCCAGCCTGGCCGACGAGACCCCGGAAGGCCGCTCGGTGGTCGTGCTGGCCAAGAACCAGTTCGGCCTCCGCGAACGCGAACCCGGGCTCATGGCCGACGCGACGTTCGTACCGTTCACCGCCCAGACCCGGATGAGCGGCGTCGACGTCGCCGGCCGCGAGATCCGCAAGGGCGCCGCCACCGCGGTGATGAAGTGGGTCCGCGACAACGGCGGCCACCCCACCGACGAGGTCGGCGAAATCGTCGACACGATCAGCGGCACCGGCGGCACACCGCTCGTCGTCGCCGAGCACATCACCGGGCAGCCGGCCCGCGCGCTCGGGGTGATCCACCTCAAGGACGTCGTCAAGCAGGGCATGAAGGCCCGGTTCGACGAGATGCGCACGATGGGTATCCGCACCGTGATGATCACCGGCGACAACCCGCGTACGGCGGCGGCGATCGCGGCGGAAGCCGGCGTCGACGACTTCCTGGCCGAGGCGACGCCGGAGGACAAGCTCGCCTACATCAGGAAGGAGCAGGCGGGCGGCCGGCTGGTCGCGATGACCGGCGACGGCACCAACGACGCGCCCGCGCTGGCCCAGGCCGACGTCGGGGTCGCGATGAACACCGGCACGTCGGCCGCCAAGGAGGCCGGCAACATGGTCGACCTCGACTCCGACCCGACCAAGCTGATCGAGATCGTGGAGATCGGCAAGCAGCTGCTGATCACGCGGGGCGCGCTGACCACGTTCTCGATCACCAACGACATCGCCAAGTACTTCGCGATCATCCCGGCCATGTTCGCGGCCGTGTACCCCGGGCTCGACCAGCTGAACATCATGCGGCTGCACTCGCCGGGCTCGGCGATCCTGTCCGCGGTGATCTTCAACGCCCTGGTGATCATCGCGCTGATCCCGCTCGCCCTGCGGGGTGTGCGCTACACGCCGTCGTCCGCGAGCGCGCTGCTGCGCCGCAACCTCTGGATCTACGGCCTGGGCGGCGTCATCGTCCCGTTCATCGGCATCAAGCTCATCGACCTCCTCGTCCAGTTCATCCCCGGGATCTGACATGCGACTTCCAGCCTGGCTGGCCCAGCACCTCGCGGCGCTCCGTGCGCTGCTCGTCATGACCGTCCTGCTCGGACTGGCCTACCCGCTGCTGATGGTGGCGATCGGCCGGATACCCGGCCTCGCGCACAAGACGGGCGGGTCACTGGTCACCGTCGCCGACCAGACCGTCGGCAGCAGCCTGATCGGGCAGGCCTTCACCGACAAGGACGGCAACCCGATCCCGAAGTACTTCCAGAGCCGGCCGTCGGCGGCGGGCGACGGCTACGACCCGACGGCCTCCTCGGCCAGCAACCTCGGCCCGGAGAGCGTCGTCGACACCATCGCCACCACCGCCGACGACTCCAAGCCGAGCCTGCTCACCCAGGTCTGCTCCCGCAGCCTGGCGATCGGCAAGCTCGAGGGCGTCGACGGCAGCCGCCCCTACTGCACCCCGGACGGGGTCGGTGCGGTCCTGGCGGTCTGGCGCCGGGACGGCCTGACCGGTCCCGTGACCCGGGTCGTCTCGGTCAACCAGACCGGAACCCCGTTCGTGGCCGTCTACGACGGCGTGCCGGTGCAGCCGGCCCGGGCCGGACACGACTACGTCGCCGAGGGCGGCATCATCACGCCGATCCGCGGTAGCGCACCGGCCACGCCGGCCGTGCCCGCCGACGCGGTCACCGCCGGCGGCAGCGGCCTCGACCCCGACATCAGCCCCGCCTATGCCGGCCTGCAGGCCCCGCGGGTCGCGCGTGAGCGGGGGCTGCCCCTTTCCCGAGTGCAGACTCTGATCGAGAAGTACACCGACGGCCGGTCCCTCGGTTTCATGGGCGAGCCCGGCGTCAACGTCCTGGAACTCAACCTCGCCCTGGACGGCAGCAGATAGCCGACTGTGGACAACGGCCGAGAATTGTCGGTCCCGTGCGCTTGACTGCTCCCCACCCAGTGCCGGGGTGGGGGGTGGCTTGCGGAGGGCCACCGCGCTGAAAAACGATCAAAAGGCGGAGTACCAGATGGCACGCGGTGAACTTCGGATCTACCTGGGCGCCGCCCCGGGCGTCGGCAAGACGTACGCCATGCTCGAAGAGGCGCACCGTCGCGCCGAGCGCGGCACCGACGTGGTTGTCGCCTTCGTCGAGACCCACGGCCGCAAACACACCGCTGCCATGCTCGCCGACCTCGAGGTCGTCCCGCGCCGCTCGATGACCTACCGCGGCATCGGCTTCGAGGAGATGGACCTCGACGCGGTCCTCGCCCGCAGACCCGAACTGGCCGTGGTCGACGAGTTCGCCCACACCGACGTGCCCGGATCGCGCCACGCCAAGCGCTGGCAGGACGTATCGGAACTGCTCGACGCCGGCATCAGCGTGCTCACCACCGTCAACGTGCAGCACCTGGAGTCGCTCAACGACGTCGTCGCCCAGATCACCGGCATCGAGCAGCGCGAAACCGTGCCCGATGCCGTGGTCCGGGCGGCGGAGCAGGTCGAACTGGTCGACATGACGCCGGAGGCGCTGCGCCGGCGCATGGCCCACGGCAACATCTACCAGCCCGAGAAGATCGACGCCGCGCTCGGCAACTACTTCCGGACCGGCAACCTCACCGCGCTGCGCGAGCTGGCTCTGCTCTGGTTGGCCGACAAGGTCGACGACCAGCTGGAGAAGTACCGGGCCGCTCACGGCATCGACCAGACCTGGGAGACCCGCGAGCGGATCGTGGTCGCGCTGACCGGCGGCCCCGAGGGCAGCACCCTGATCCGGCGGGCCGCGCGGATAGCCGCCCGCAACAAGGGCTCGGACCTGCTCGCCGTACACGTCACGCGCAACGACGGCCTGGCCGGCGCCGACCCGGCCGAGCTGGCCCGGCAGAGGGTCCTGGTCGAAAGCCTCGGCGGCACCTACCACCAGGTGGTCGGCGCCGACGTTCCCCGGGCCCTGCTCGAGTTCGCGCGGGCGGTCAACGCGACCCAGATCGTGCTCGGCGCCTCCAGCCGCGGCCGGCTCGCCCAACTGCTCTCGGCCGGGGTCGGGGTCACGACCACCGCCCTGTCGGGCCCGATCGACGTGCACCTGGTCAGTCACGAACGCGCCGGACAAGGACGACGGCGCTCCCGGCTCCCGGCGGCCCTGTCCCGGACCCGGCGCATCGCCGGTTTCCTGACCGTCATCGCCGGTCTTCCGCTGCTGACCGCGCTGCTCAAGCTCGGCCCGGCGCTCACACTGACCAACGACATCCTGCTCTTCCTCGCCGCCGTCGTCGGTGTCGCCCTGATCGGCGGTCTGTGGCCCGCCCTGCTCGCCGCGGTCGCCGGATCGCTGCTGCTCAACTACTACTTCACGCCGCCGACCGGCCGGTTCACCATCGCCGAGACCGACAACCTGCTCGCCCTGGCCATCTTCGTCATCGTGGCGCTGGCGGTCAGCTGGGTGGTCGACACCGCCGCGCGCAAGACCCGGCAGGCCGCCCAGGCCTCGGCCGACGCGCAGACCCTGGCCACCGTCGCCGGCGGGGTGCTGCGCGGCGAACGGCCCCTGATCGCGATGCTCGACCGGCTGCGCGAGACCTTCGCCCTCGACTCGGTGACGCTGCTCGACGGCGACACCGTCGTCGCTCAGGTCGGCCATCCCGCGTGCACCCGGCAATCGGAGGCCGACGTGGCCGTCAACGTCGACCACGACGTGGTGGTTCTGCTCAAGGGACGCACCCTGGAGGCCTCCGACCGCCGCATCGTCGAGGCGTTCGCCGCCCAGGCCGCCCTGGCATTGCGCCAGGAGCGGCTGGCCGCCGAGGCGGCCGCGGCCAAGCCGCTGGCCGAGGCGGACAAGATGAGGACGGCGCTGCTCGCGGCGGTCAGCCACGATTTGCGTACGCCGTTGGCGAGCGCGAAAGCGGCGGTCGCCGGACTGCTCAGCGACGAGGTCCACTTCGATCCGGACGACCAGCGGGAGCTGCTGGAGACCGCCGACGAGTCGCTGGACCGGCTCGACAAGCTGGTCGCCAACCTGCTCGACATGAGCCGCCTGCAGGCCGGGACCCTCGGCGTCACGGCCATCGACGTCGGTGCCGAGGAGGTCCTCCCGCGCGCCCTCGACGACCTCGGCGCCGAGGGACGCACCGTCCGCCTGGTGCTGCCCGACGAACTGCCCGCCGTACACACCGACCCCGGACTACTCGAACGGGTGCTGGTCAACCTCGCCGGCAACGCGCTGCGCTACAGCCCGGCCGACCGTCCACCGGTCATCACCGCCAGCCGGCACGGCGACACCCTCGAACTGCGCGTCATCGATCACGGTCCCGGCATCCCCCGTGACCGGTGGGACGACGTCTTCCTGCCCTTCCAGCGCCTCGGCGACCGCGACAACCACACCGGCGTCGGCCTCGGCCTCGCCCTGTCACGCGGCCTCACCGAGGCGATGGGCGGCACCCTCACACCCGAAGAAACCCCCGGAGGCGGTCTCACCATGATTCTCGCCCTGCCGGTCGGCGCCGCGGCGTGACCGCGCCAATACCTGGCCCGGCTACGCCGCAAACTGGAAACCGACCCGGCCCACCCGCGGCACCCGCTCACCGAACCCGGCCTGGTTCCAGGTGTTGCGGATGCCGTCCGGACGTCTGATTGCCGCCTGTTGCCGATGACCGGTCATCGAGAGTCTTGACAACACCATGGCCGCGGTGCTCGACTCGGCGCCACCGCCCGCGGAGCCGCGTACGCGAAGGGAGCCGGACGAATGACGAGAAGTCCGCGCCATCCGAAGAGGACCTTTCTGCCCTTGCGTTTGATGAGTGCTTCGCGCCGATGAGCTCCTGGATGCGCCGACGCGATCACAACATCTTCGCCAACGCGAGTGCGTTGCTGATCTGCGGCTTGCTGGCCGGCATTGTCGTCGCCGCCGCGGTGTTCCCGGCCGCCGCCATGTCCGGGCTGGCCGCCAAGGCGGGCGGCACGCAGTTCCAGAAGCTGCCCAGTGAGCTCAGGGCCTACAGCTCGCCCCAGATCACCCGCATCTACGCCGCGGACGGCAAAACCCAGATCTCGCAGTTCTACGACGAGTTCCGCAGCGACGTCCCACTGAAGGACATCTCCGCCAACATGCAGGCCGCGATGGTGGCCGCCGAGGACCGCGAGTTCTACCACCACAACGGTGTCGACCTGAAGGGCATCGCCCGGGCTTTCGTCAGCAACAACAACGGCAACTCGAAGCAGGGCGCGTCCACGATCACGATGCAGCTCGTGCGGTTGACGCTGACGCAGTCGGCCACCAGCTCACGTGAGGTCGTGGCGGCGAGCGCGGACACCCCGAAACGCAAGATCACCGAGATGAAGTACGCGCTGCAGGTGGAAAAGGAGCTGACCAAGTCGCAGATCCTGGAGCGCTATCTCAACATCGTGCCGTTCGGCAATCAGACGTACGGCGTCTTCGCCGCCAGTCAGGTCTACTTCAACAAGAAGCCCAAGGACCTCACGATCGGCCAGGCCGCGATGCTGGCCGGCATGGTCAAGGCCCCGAGCGGCTTCGACCCGACCACCCCGTCGGGTTACAAGCAGATCAAGGACCGTCGTAACAACTACGTGATCCCGGGAATGGTGTTGTCGGGTGCCATCACCCAGGCGCAGGCCGACAAGGCGCTCAAGGAGCCGATCCCCAAGACGGTCACTTCGGTCGGCAACGGCTGTGTCTCGGTGGCGAAGAACAACTGGGGCTTCTTCTGCGACTACTTCTACCGGTGGTGGATGAGCCAACCGCAGTTCGGCGCCACGTCGTACGACCGGGAGCGCCGCTTGAAAAGCGGTGGCTATCGGGTGGTCACCTCGATGGATGTCACCGCGCAGGACTCGGCGCGCAAGGAGATCACCGACGAGATCAAGGACACCAACAAGAACGCGATCCTGATCGCCGCGGTCGAGCCCGGCACCGGCCGGGTTCGAGCGCTGGCGGCCAACCGGAGATACAAGCTCGACAGCCGGGCCCATCCGCAGAACAAGATTTCGTCCGACCCGGCCAAGGCCCGGCACCACGTGCGCGGCTCCTATCCGAACACCACCAATCCGCTGATCACCGGCGGTGGAGACATCGACGGCTATCAGGCCGGCTCGGTGTTCAAGATCTTCACCATGGTGGCCGCCCTCGAGCACGGCTATCCGCTCAGTTACCCGATCAACGCCCCGCAGCAGGCCAAGACCCACTACATCATCCAGGCCGGTAGCGACTCGGCCTGCCCCGGCACGCACTTCTGGTGCCCGACCAACTCGGATCCCGGCGAGGCCGGCCGGTACAACATGTGGACCGGGTTCGGGCGCTCGGTGAACACCTTCTTCGTGCCGCTGGAGGAGAAGGTCGGCGCGCAGAACGCGGTGGCGGTGGCGAAGAGATTCGGCATCCAGTTCCGCTCGTCGCAGGACGCCCGCTACGCGGACGACCCCGCCTCGGCCGAGCAGTGGAGCGCCTTCACGCTCGGCGTGTCGGCCTCCACTCCGCTCGACGTGGCCAACGCGTACGCGACATTGGCCGGCGACGGCATGTACTGCTCGCCGACGCCGATCTCGCAGATCACCACCCGGGACAACGAGAAGCTCGACATCGGCAAGCCGTCCTGCATCCGGGCGACCAGCACCGACGTGGCCCGGGCGGCGCTCGACGCGGCCCGCTGCCCGGTCGGCGACTCCTCCCAGCTCGGCAGTTGCGGTGGCTACCACACGGCCGGTGACGTACGGGGCACGGTCGAGCATCCGGTCTTCGGCAAGACCGGCACGACCGACAAGAGCAAGACCGCCGCGTTGATCGCCGGTACGACGTCGCTGGTCGTCGCCGGCTACATGGTCAACCCCGACTACCAGAACCACTCCGACCACATGTCCCACCCGATGGTCAACACGGCGGTGATGGACACGCTGCGCGACTTCATGAAGGGCAAACCCAAGGTCCAGTTCAAGGTCCCGGGCAGCCGGAAGATCGCCGAGGGCGATCAGCGGTCGATCCCGGACATCACCTGCCAGCCGATCGGCGCGGCCCGGTCCGAGGTCGAGAACGCCGGCTTCGACGTCTCGATCGGCGATCCGGTCGATTCCGACTGCCCGGCCGGCACGGCCGCCGGCACCGACCCGAGCGGCCGGACCATCAAGGGCGGCGGCGTGACGATCCAGCCGAGCAGCGGCCGGGCGAACAAGCCCGTCCCGGGCCGGCGGGGCCCACCGGTCCGCGGCGGCCCGATCCGCACCGGCCGTTGACTGCCCGCCTGACGCAGCGGTGCGGCCGCACGCCGGAGCCGGCGGCGCCGTCGAAGTCGCCGCTCCGGCCGGCGTGGACCCGCCCGGCGGCGAAGAATCCGGCCTGGCACCACAACATCCGGCACCACCGGCGGTGACCGTCGAGTTCGGCACGGACCGGTACCGCGCGATGGCAGCCGCCCCGGACGGCGACGAGTACGAGAAGCTGTGGGCCGAGGTGGTGGAGCAGGCACCCGGCTGCCGGATCCCGGTCGTGGTGCTGCGCCGGCTCGACGCCGAGTCTCGGGTGCCGCGGGCGCTGGTCAGCGGCGGCGGCACCGTGCGGATCGCCCGCGCGCTGAACGTCAGCCCGGCCACCGCGTCCGGGCACGTCACCGCCCGCCCTG